>JANYDP010000138.1 GCA_025363535.1 Verrucomicrobiota bacterium
TGGCGGTTGTTCATGCCCATGATGACCAGCAGCAGCAGGATGCCGATCATGAAAATGGTCTTCAGCAAAAGTTTTGCGTTCATAAAGTCCGGGGAAGCTAGGAAATCAAAAACCGAAACGCAAAGGGATTCGCCCATCCACCAAGCCGAGTCCTTGACAAATCACTCACCGGCAGGCTCGAAAACTTGACGATCCTCCGCACATGGGCTTAATTGGCGGCCACCAGTCGTGAACTCATTCTTAAAAAAACTCTCCAACTTTTCTTCCCCACTGCTCAACCTTCTGTTGTGCGCCGCGCTGCCGACGGCCAACGCCGCCGTGACGGTCACCCTGGGCAAGAATTTTTTAGGCAGCACTTACGGCGTCAATTCCCAGTCGGTGCCGCCGGATGGCAATGGTGCGGTGGGGCCGAGCCATTTCATGGAATTCATCAATGGCACCGTGGCCGTTTACAGCAAGGCCACGGGCCTAAGCGTGCAGCGGAAAAGCAACGCGGCGTTCTGGGCCGATGCCGGGCTGATCATTTCGTCGGACGCCGTAACCACCGATCCGCGCGTGCTCTACGATCCGGCCTCGCAGCGCTGGTTTGCCACGCAGGTGGATTTCGATGCCGCCGCCGCCGATCCCGCGTCGGAGGCCAATAATTTTTTGCTGGCGGTTTCAACCACCGCCAGCCCGACGGGGCAATGGAAGGGGTTCAAGTTTCAAGCCGACCCGGACAACGGATTTTTCGCCGACTTCCCGACGCTCGGTCTGGACACCAACGCGGTTTACCTCTCGGGCGATTTTTACAGCGCGGGCGAAGTCCCGGAGGGCGCGGGCCTGGTTTCAATTCCCAAGGCGGATCTGACCGGCGCCATGCCGACGGTAGCGAACCTGACCTGGTTCGGCGTGATGGATTACGCCGTGCGCGGCGAGGTGTTGCAGCCGGCCATCTGCACGGACGGCAGCACGCGCGGAAACATTCTTTCGATGGGTGACATTGGCAACGACAGCGACCCGCACTCAAACCTCGTCTGGTTCGCGGTGCAAAATGCCGGCGGCCTCACGCCCACGCTTTCCGCGTCTGCTTTTTTGAACGTCCTGCCCTATGTCGTGCCGGACAATCCCGACCTTGGCGTCCCGCAGTTCACCGCGCACCAACCTGATGGCACCACGACCTTGCAGGCGAACGATGCGCGGTTGAGCGCGAAGGTCTATGCCGTCGGCGGCGTCCTGTATGCCGTGATGAACACGGAACTCAACGGCCGCCTCGCCATCCGCTGGTATCGCGTCCGCGCCGCCGACCACACGCTGCTCGAACAGGGCACGCTCGCCGACCCGAATCTGGATTTATATTTTCCTTCCATCGCCGCCAATCAGTATGGCGTGGTCGTCATTGGCTGCAACGGTTCCGGCGGTGGCGCCTACATCAGCAGCTACGCCTACGTGGGTGAAACCAAAAACGGTCAGACCACTTTTGGCGGCGGCATTTTGTTGAAGGCGGGCGTGGACAATTACCACGACATTTCCGAAACGTTCGGCCTCGCGACCGACAGCCGCTGGGGCGATTACAGCGCCACGTCCGTGGATCCCGCGAACCCGACGCATTTCTGGACCCTGCAAACGTGGGCCGATTTCTCGGATCCTAACTTGGACTACGGCACCTGGGCCACGCAGATCACCGAGATCATCGCCACCACGCCGCCACAGATATCCATCGCAGCAGCGGGTTCAAACGTCCTCGTGTCGTGGCCGCTCTATGCCTCCAACTACCAGCTCCAGTCCAGCCCCACGTTGCTCAACACCGCCGCCTGGGCACCCGTCGCATCCAGTTTGAGCACCAACGGATTCGTCATCTCGACGCTGGTTTCCAAGACCGCCGTCCCCACGTTCTTCCGCTTGAAAGCACCTTGAGCCAGAACCAGCAAGAGCCTCGCCCAACCTCAAATCGTCCGCGAATGTCTCCGCTCGTTCACCGCGCCGAGCGTGTTGTCAAAACACATAGCGATGTTGCGGATGAAGAGGCGGCCCTTGTCCGTGACATCAAGGCCGCTGGCCGTGCGCCTCACCAGACCGTCAGCCTCGAATGGCGCGAGGGAGGCAAGTTCGCTGGCGAAGTGTTGTGCGAAATTGATACCGAGCTTTTGCGACATCGCAGCGAAGTTGAGCGAAAGATCGCACATCGCCCGCATGATGGTTTCGCGGCGCAGCTTGTCTTCGTCGGATAAAAAATACGCGCGGTGCAGCGGCGCGCGGCCCGCATCCACGGCGGCCTGGTAGTTCGGCAGCTCCTTCTCATTCTGCCAGTAGGCGTCGGGAATTTGCGAAATGGCACTCATGCCGAACGAATAAATATCCGAGCCAGCGCGCGTGCTGTAACCCTGGAAATTCCGCTGCAACTTTTTCTCGCGCTGCGCCACGGCGAGTTCGTCGGTCGGTTTCGCGAAATGGTCCATGCCGATATAGACGTATTGGTCGTTCGCCGTCAGCCGTTCGATGACGAGCTTGAGGACTTCCAGTTTGCTCTCCGGCGGCGGTAGGATTTTTTCCTCCAGGATTTTTTGCGCGGGCTTGATCCACGGCACATGCGCGTAGCTGAACACGGCGAGGCGGTCGGGCTTCATCTCCAGCACAGTGTCGAGCGTTTCGTTGAACGAAGCGGGCGTCTGGTGCGGCAGGCCGTAAATCAGATCGAGGTTGATCGAGCCGTAGCCGAGTTCGCGCATCCAATCCATCGCCTGCTGCGTCATTTCACGCGGCTGGATGCGATGGATCGCCTCCTGCACCCTCGGATTAAAATCCTGCACCCCCATCGAAGCGCGATTGAACCCGACTTCGCGCAACGCGACCAGGTGTTCGCGTGTGAGCCGGCGCGGATCCACTTCCACGCTGGCTTCGATTTCGGGCGAAAACTTGAAGTACTTGTGGATGATGTCACCAAGCCGCCGGATTTCATCGGGCCGCAGAAAGGTGGGCGACCCGCCGCCGAAATGAAGCTGCACGACTTGGCGGTCGGGGTGGAGCCGCGCCGCCATCTGCGCGACTTCGCGGCCGAGATAGTCAATGTAGTCTTTACCCCTGTCGTGATTGGTCGTGATGACGGTGGTGCAGCCGCAGAACCAGCAGAGCGTCTCGCAGAACGGGATGTGAAAGTAAACCGAGAGGTCGCGCGCGCTTTGGTTGTTCGCGTCAATGCGCGTGGAAAGTTCGTCCCACGTCACGGTGTCGGTGAACTTGGTCGCGGGCGGGTAGCTGGTGTAACGCGGCCCGGCCACGTTGTACTTCTTCACCAGATCGAGATCAACTTGCAGCGTCTTCATTTGAAATTCCTCACAGTGTCCACCACGGCGGAAATATTTTCCAGCTTCCCCGCCGGCGTCACCCCATGGCCGAGATTAAAGATGTGCCCCGCCCTGCCCCGCATCGCTTCCAGCACCACTTGAGTTTCGCGCGCGGCGACTTCCGGCGTGACGTCGCTCAGCATCGTCGGTGAAAGGTTGCCCTGCAAACCAGTGCTTTCGGGAATCACCCGGCGCGCTTCCGCCAGCGAGGTCTGCCAGTCAATCCCGAGGACATTCGCGCCCGTGGCGATGAGATCCGGCCAGTTGCCATGCGTGCCGAGCGAAAATTGAATGACCGGCACTTTGCCGCCGAGTTGAGTAATGATTGCCTTCATCCATCGGCCCGACGCTTCCTGAAATTCCGTAGGCGCAAGATGTCCGCCGTGGCTGTCGAAGATCTGCACGGCGTCCACTCCGGCGGCGATCTGCATCTGCAAATACACGGTGACGGCCGCCGTGAGCTTTTCGGCAAGCGCAAAATACGTTTTGGGATCCTCGCGGAACAGTTGCAGCGCGCGGCTGTATTTCGGCACGCTCGCCCCTTCCATCATGAACGTCGCCAGCGTCCACGGCGAACCGCTGAAACCGATAAGTGCGGTCTCGTTACCCA
>JANYDP010000144.1 GCA_025363535.1 Verrucomicrobiota bacterium
CCACAATGAATTACTTTTGACCGCGCCCTTCATCGGAGGCGTCAGCACACATGGCACTGGCTGCACTTACGCCTCCGCCATCACGGCTTATCTGGCGCTCGGACATATCCTGCCCCTGGCCGTGGAACTGGCCAAGGAGCACATCACGCAGGCGATTGCGCGGCATCGAATTGTCGCGGGACACGCGGTGCTGAACAATTTTTGGCGCTGAAATTCTACAGCCACTTTTCCAGCTTCCTCCGCAGCAGTTGCCGCGCGCGGTATAGCCGCGACTCCACCGCCTTTGGTGTGGAATCCAGAATGGTTGCGGCTTCGGCCACGCTGCGTTCCTCCCATTCGCAAAGCACGACGGCCTCGCGCATGTCCTGCGGCAGTGCTTGCACGGCGGCGCGCACGGCCACGCTGCGTTCAGCGGTCAGCGCCTGCTCGCCGGGCGTGGCATCCTGCGCTGGAAGTTTGCTGCCCAGAGTTTCCCCGGTTGTATCCGACTCGGCTTCGAGCGAGACATTCGGATGCCGGCTGCGCCAGCGGAAATGATTGCGCGCCAGGTTCGCGGCGATGGTAAACATCCAGGTCGTAAATTTTTCGTGCGGCCGAAAACTCTCCCGGGCGCGATAGACACGGACAAACGTTTCCTGCGCGAGATCTTCGGCGTCCTCCTCGTTGCCCAGCATCCGGCAGAGAAAATGAAAGACCGGGGTCGAGTGACGCTCCATCAAATCATTGAGTGCCGCGTCGTGGCCGGTGGCCAGGCGTTCCATGTCGGCCCGGTCAATGGCGTCGGCATCAGTGCTGGTGATGCTCATGGCCGGCGTGGTCTGACATGGATTGTTCGATCTGTTCGTGGGTGCCGAGGGTGAGTCGCTGCATCTCGGCGAGGTAGCGACGCCCCTGTTCGGTTGGCATGGCCTGGCTGACTTCGGCAAAGTGTTGCAGCATCTGCGCCTGGCATTGCGCGCGAAGTTCGCCGATTTCCTTCAAGGTCTGCTCGACGGCGGGAGTGACGTTGGTTGAGCCACTGAGAGCGGATTCAAGCTCGTTCTTTTTCGCAGCAATGCGCGCGCACATCTCGGCGCACTTCGGCAGGTAGCCTTCGTGAAGCTGGCGGACGCGCGTCAGTTCGGCATCGTTCAAATGAAACTCGTTTTGCAACCAGCCGAGGTCGTCATCGGGAGCGGCCATCTGTTTGACGCAGCATTGCCGGGCGATCCAAAACGATCCGCCAAACACCGCCACACCCACGGCGAGCGCGCCCATCAAAATGAACAGCGAACGGCGCATGATTCAACGCAGCGAATTCGGAGCGACGGCAGCAAGATACCGCGCCTGGGCGTCGTGGCGCGCGAGTTGGCTTCCGTCATGCGCCCCGATCAACGCGCCCGCGACCACCAGTGCGGCGGCGGCGGCCAGGGCAAAGCGCGGACGCAGCACGAACGCGATGGCGGCTTCGAGCCAGCCTGGTGAGTCCTTTGTCTGGCCGGCTTCGTTGTCGGCGATGCGCCGCCAGACGTTGTCTTGAAACCGTGGCGGCAATGACGGCGCGACGCGCGCCTCGCGGAGAACCGAACGGAGCTTCGTGTCGTCAGGATGGGGATGGTTGGTGTTCATCGGAACAACGGCGACGGAGTTTTTTCCGCCGCCGGGAGGATGCCTGATTTACTTGGCCGTGGCAACGGCACAGCAACTCATCGGTGCGCCGGGATGGCTGGCGCATTCGCCGATGGCTTTCGGACTGCCGACCATCTTGCGGGAACAGTCCATGGCGGCAGCATCATTGCCCGTGCCCGCGACGGTTTTGATCTGGTTGTCCAGCGTGCGTGGTGCGACGGCCGCGTTCCGGTTTTTCGTCACGGTGTTCGGGCTGTTGTCTGTCGCGGCGACGATTCTGGTCTGGTTGTCGCGGGTGCGCGGCGAGAGCAGCGCTTCACCGGCGAAGACGTTGAGGGTTACTACGGCCAGAGCGAGGCTGGCGAGGGTCAGGGGTTTCAAGGTTTTCATAGTTTCTTTTTTGTTTGGATGTTTTTGTTCTCATCCGGTCGCCGGTTTCAAAAACCGCCGAACCGTTGTTGGTATTACCCCGACGAGTGGAAAACCCCGCAGCCTTTCTCTGGGCAACGGCTCAGTCACCTCCACCTCCAACCGCCCACCATTGGAACTGATACTTATCGCGCTTGGCGAGGTCGCGCGCGGCATCGAGGTCTTTGGGCATGCCGAGGACTTCAAACGCGAGACCGGTCTTGAAGGCGTCCTTGAGCCGCTTCTCGATGAGCGAGATGGCGAGGTGCGTGATGTCTATGCCCATCCATTGGCGGTTCAACTTTTGCGCGGCGTGGACGGCCGTGCCGCAACCGCAGAACGGGTCGAGCACCACGTCGCCCTCGTTGCTGCTGGCCGGCTGAAAATAGCCCGGCCATTTATGGCTGGGTAACTCGTCCAACCAAAATCAAAAGTCCCGGAGGGACGAAAGAGGTTCAATCCAACATCACCGGCTTGTAATCATATCCATGCTTCTTCAAGAAAATTTCCAGTTCCTCGCGAAAACTTTTCTTCCGATGATGTTCCTCCTGCGTTTGGATGTAATGCACCGTGTCATCCACGCCCGACACGCCGATGCTGAACGCGCCAAACCCTTCCTGCCACGCGAAACCTTGCGGGCGCAATCCAGGAAATGTCTCGCGCAACCATTTTGACGAATTGCCTTTCAACAATTGCATGGCTTTGGAAACGGACAACGTGGCTGGCAAACTCAAAAGCACATGCACATGATCCGCCACGCCGCCGATGGCGAGCGCCTTCATGTCATTCTCCCGCGCGATGCCGCCAAGATATGGCCAGAGGCGTTCGCGGATTTCCGGTGTGAGCCACGGGCAACGTTCCTTGGTGGAGAACACGCAATGCATCAGGCAGGAATTGAAGGAGTGCATGGTTGTTGCAAAATAATTTGTTCCCCGACAATAGCCCAGCACTTTAGTGCTGGGTCAACCGCCCCGGCGTTGTTTAGTCCCGTCAGGGACGGCAGACATTTCTTTCGTCCCTAACGGGACTTGGTTGGTTGGTTGGACGCTTTACCCAGCGCTAAAGCGCTGGGCTATTTTCAAAGACATTTTTCAAAGCAACGTCTCTTGTTTGCCGTGCGCCTCCGTCTTGGCCTTCTTGAAATTCAATTCCGGTTCGTAATCGGGATGTTCGGCGCGGGCTTTGCCGGAAAGCAAATCCTCAATCGTCAGCAGTTGGATGCGCGGGAATTTTTTGCCGTTCGGGCTTTCGTAAAAACCCGCCTTGGCCGCCTCCGCGATCATCGGCTGCGTCGGTTCGGCCAGCGTGATGAAAAGGCCGATCTCAGCCTGATTGTGCGTCACAGTGGTTATGAGATCCTTCACCATTGTCAGCCCCACGTTTTCGCCACCTTTAACACTTACGATGATCTTGCCGGTTCGATTGGCGGATTTATGAACAACCCTTTTCGTGGATGATAACGTGGAAGTTGGTTCAACAATTCCAAAGAACTTGAGGCCGTCAATACCACCATCCGCGCCCTTCTTCTTGCCTTGGAATGGCTGCGCATCCACCAGGCTCACGGCCCACCATTGGAATTGATACTTGTCGCGCTTGGCGAGATCGCGCGCGGCGTCGAGGTCTTTGGGCGTGCCGTGGATTTCAAATTGCAGGCCGGTCTTGAAGGCGTCCTTGAGCCGCTTCTCGATGAGCGAGATGGCGAGGTGCGTGATGTCTATGCCGAGCCATTGGCGGTTCAACTTCTGCGCGGCGTGGACGGCGGTGCCGCAACCGCAGAACGGGTCGAGCACCACGTCGCCCTCGTTGCTGCTGGCCTGAATGATGCGCTCCAAAAGTGCAACTGGCTTCTGTGTTGGATAGCCGAGACGTTCCTGCGCTTGTGAATTGATTGGCGGAATATCAGTCCAGACCGTGTCAATTGGTTTACCTTCTTGTTCATCCAAATAGCGCTTCATCCGTGGAACAGAACCGGGACTTGGTTGAACTACGATGCCAGCGTCGTAAGCCGCCTGCATCCGCTCCTTAGTCCAACGCCAAACTTTTTTGTGCCCCAAAAATTCATAGGTCAGGTTTGGTCTATTGGGATTAGGGTTTTGAAGATTATCAAGTTGGTAAAGCCGCCCGTCAGCATCCTGATGGGAGTATTTTTTTGCCGTCTTCTCGTTGAGATTATCAAGGTCGTATTCGATGTAAGGACGATTGAAAGTCGTCTTTTCACTTTTACCATACAACAAAATTACGTCGTGGTTATTTGGAAAACCGGCAGAAGCCAAACCCTTCGCCATTGTGCGATGCCAGATGATTTCGCTCTTGAAATTCTCTTTCCCGAAGACGCCATCGAGCACGATCTTTAAGTAATGAGAGGCGGTGGGGTCGCAGTGGAGATAGAGCGAGCCGGTGGGTTTGAGGACGCGGTGAAGCTGGAGCAGGCGGTTGGCCATCATGGTGAGGTAGGCCATCATGTCGTTCTCGCCGAGAAAGGCCCGGAGCGCCTGCATCATCTGCGCCACGTCGGTGTTGGGCTGGTGGAGCAGCTCGTCAAACTCGCGCTCGGCCTGCGTGTTCCACTGCCACGTATCTTCAAACGCCTCGATCTGCGCTTCGCTGGCCTGTCCCTTGGGCGACTTGAACAGGAGATTGTAGTCGCGCTTGGAATTGAACGGCGGGTCGAGGTAGATGAGGTCAACGGACTCGCCGGCGAGGTGGTCGCGAAGGACGTGGAGATTGTCGCCGTAGTAGAGCTGATTCACGCGCTTGAATTAACAAACCACGCCGCCGACGGCGAGCGGGAAATGATGTGCCCGACCCGTCACCAACGGCGGCCCCTATTTCGACCGCATCGGCGGGCAATAAATATTTGAGTGGATTTTCCAAGTGCGGGGTATTATCAAGGTCAGGCAAACAAATATATTATCATGAACATCACCAAAACACTCACCGTCATCGCCCTTTCTGCTTCGTTGGCCGCGCCGTTCGCCGGTTTTGCCGAGGAAAAGAAAGAGGCCAAGAAACTCATCCCCTACACCCTCGAAACCTGTCCCGTGTCCGGCGAAAAGCTCGGCGAGATGGGCAAGGCCGTCGTGTTCGAATACAAGGATCGCGAAATCAAATTCTGCTGCAAGGATTGCAAAAAGGATTTCGTGAAGAATCCGGAAAAGTTCCTGAAGAAGATCGCCGAGGCGGAAAAGAAAGCCGCCGACAAAGCCGCCAAGAAGTAAACGGTCTAAGCCAAGGGAGGGTTGGCGTGCCGCCTTCGCCCGGCTCAATCTTGGCCCGTCGTGGCCGATATTAAACTTGTGAAACCGATACTGGGCATACTCTGCATCCTGTTGCTGGTCTGGACGCCGTTCGTCCAAGCGCAGTCGCGGGCGTCCGGTGTCGGTGCGGCGGCGGCTTGCCATTGCTGCAAAGCCTGTCGTCCCAGTTCCTGCTGCGCCAGCTCTCCCAATTCTGAATCCCGCCCCATTGCCGCTGCGACTGTCTCGGTTCCGGGCGCCGACCACAATTCTCTGAACCCGTCCAGTGTTCTGCTCTGGGCTGTGCCGGCGGCAGCGTCGGCGCAGCGGGGCAGGGCGGTGGCATCCGTCTCGGCGGCTTTCCCCACGCCGCTTTTCTCCCGCCATTGCGTCCGGCTCATCTGAGTTGAACGCCTTCCCCGCCCGGAGTGTGTACGCGCAGGCACACTGCGGCCGCACCATGCTTTCGCTCCCAGCCTTGACTGCGCGAAAATTTCCCTGCTCGTTGCCATGAAAAATAATTTTATTCTGATTGGGGTCCTGGTTCTCGCGGGCAATTTGCCGCGGGCCGCCGCCGTTGAAACCGCCCGCACCAACGCGGTGATGGTCACGCCGGATTACCTCAGCCAGCTTTCCGACGAACTGCGGACGAACCATCCCGCGCTCCGCGCCGCCGCTGCCATGACGAATGCCGCCGCCGCCGCTGTGGCCGCCGTCCGAACTTGGGAAGACCCGATGGTGATGGCTGGAGCGATGGCCGCCACCGAGTCCATGCGCGCTGATGAGGGGGACGTTCTCTATGGCCTTGAGCAAAAACTTCCGCTGTTCGGCAAGCCTGGGCTGGAGCGCAACGTCGCCCGCGCCGAACTCGCCGTGGAATCGGCCAACTTGGAATTTCAATTTCAAACCCGGCGCGTGGATCTGGCCAAGACCGCCTTTCGCGCCGCGCTGGCGGATCGCGTCGTTGGAATTGGCGAGCAGGATCTCGCGTGGCTCGACGACATGAAGCAGCTCCTCGAACAAAATGCGCGCGTCGGCAAGGCGTCGCTCGTGGAGGTGTTGCAGATTGAAAACGAGCGGGCGAAGCGGATGAACCAGTTGCAATCCGACCGCAATCAGCTCGCCCACGAGCAAGTCAGCTTGAACCGGCTGTTGAATCGCGACGTGAATTCACTGTGGCCCCGGCTTGAACTGCCAGCGGTGGCAGGAGCCGTCCACTTCAATGCGCATCTGCTTGATTTCGCGCTCAAGTACGAACCCAAGACCATCAAAATGCAGCAGCAGGTCAAGCAGTCGGAGGCCATGGCGGCGGTGACGCGCCGGCAGAAGTATCCCGACATTTCCGCCGGCGTTGAAGCGCGGAACTACAGCGGTGACGGAAGTTTTCGCCAGGGCATGTTCATTCTGCGCATGAATTTTCCTTGGGCCAACGCGGGCAAGATCCGTGCGGACATCCGGCGCGACGAGGCCAAGCTGGCGGCGACGCAGTACGAGCTGGCCGACATGCAGATTGGCGTGCGCGAGGAGGTGCATCAGTTGACGGTGAAGACTGACGCCGCCCGGCGCGAGGCGCTGCTGTATCGCGACCAGATCATTCCGCGCACCGAGTCCACGCTCGAAACCATCCGCACCGGCTGGCAGACCGGACAAAACACTTTCCGTGAAGTGCTCGACACGCATCGAATGTTGCTCGACGCGCGCCTGATGTTTGTCCGTGCCGTGGCCGAACAATACCAGATGCTCTCCGAACTCGTGTTGTGCTGTGGGGCCGGCAACCTCGATGCGCTGACCATGATTGGCGCAGAACCCGAATCTCAACCTGAAAAGAAATAAAATGAAACCGCTTCTGATGAAATCGCTTTTCGTCCTGCTGGCAATGCTGGCGCTGGCCAATCTCACCACCATCGCCGCCGAAACCAAAACGCTCTACACCTGCGGCATGCACCCGACAGTCATCCAGGATCATCCCGGCAACTGCCCGATCTGCGGCATGAAGCTCACGCCGATCCGCAGGCAGGACGCGGCGGACACGAACGCCACCGCGAATCCATCCGTCATCGCCATTGATCCGGTGACGATTCAAAACATGAATCTGCGGACGGCCATCCTCGCGCGAGGCCCGCTGCGGAAGGTCATCCGCACTGTGGGCACGATTGATTACAACGAGACGGCGACGGCCGAGGTCACGACGAAGTTCAAAGGCTGGATTGAAAAACTTCACGCTGACGCCACGGGCAAGTTGGTGCATCGCGGCGAACCACTGTTCGAGGTTTATTCGCCGGAGCTATACAGCGCGCAGGCGGAATTTCTCCTCGCATTGAACCAGACTTCCACCAACGGCGGTGCGTTGCTGCGTGAACTGGCGGCGAGCAAGCTGAAGTTCTTCGACATTTCCGACGCGCAGATCGCGGAACTTGAACAGACGCGCAAGCCACTGCGAACCTTGTCAGTCGTCGCGCCAATTGACGGATTCGTCACCGAAAAGATGGCCGTGCAGGGCCAGATGGTGGACATGGGTATGAAACTTTTTCGCCTCTCCGACCTCGGCATTGTCTGGGTCATTGCGCAAATCTACGAGCAGGATCTGCCGTTCGTGCAGCTCGGCCAGGAGGCGGTCGTCAAACTGTCCTCGCTGTCCGACCGCGAGTTTCGCGGGCGCGTCACCTTCGTTTATCCGAACGTGGATGAGAAAACCCGCACGGCGCGGGTGCGGATGGAGTTTGAAAACCCCGGCTACTTTCTCAAGCCCGGCATGTTTGTCTCCGTGCAACTCCATTCGGAAATTGAACCGGCGGCTTTGCTCGTGCCGGATTCTGCCGTGCTGCGCAGCGGCGCGAAGAACACGGTGTTTCTCGCGCTCGACGGCGGCAGGTTTGATGCGCGCAACGTGGTGCTGGGCGCGGAGGCGGAGGACGGATTTTATCAAGTGCTGAGCGGATTAAATGAAGGCGAACGCATCGTGACGAGCGGGCAGTTCATGCTGGATTCCGAAAGCCAGTTGCGCGAGGCGATTGAAAAAATGCGCGGCAAGTCCACGGCGGCGGAGAATGCAATGAAGGCCACGAAGGCAGTCCCGCCAAAAGTGAAGCCGGTGGAAATTGAGAACGCGGTTTACGTTTGTCCGATGCCGGAGCACGTCTCGATCATTTACGATCATGCGGGCAAGTGTCCGATCTGCAGCATGGCGCTGGTGCCGGTCACGGCTTCGAGCCTCGCCAAGCTTCAGCCCGGCGGCAAGGTGCTTTACTACACGTGCCCCATGCCGGAACACGCGAGCGTTCACGAGGACAAGCCCGGCAAATGCCCGCTCTGCGCGATGACGCTCATTCCCGTGATGGCTGCACCGAAACCTTTGACGCCTACGGAAGCCAACCCCGTCACCAAGTATTATTGCCCGATGCACCCAACGGTGGTTTCCAACGCACCCGGCAAATGTCCGGTGTGCCAAATGGATTTGGTGCTAAAGGAAAAATGAAAACCGCTCAACGCGCCGTCCGCAATCCTGAAAGGATTGTAGAACTCAGCCCAGGGTTGCAAGTCCGCGAGCTACCCTGGGTACGCTGGGAAAT
>JANYDP010000151.1 GCA_025363535.1 Verrucomicrobiota bacterium
GAGCATCACGGCCAGATCGGACACCACGACCTGGTTGGTGGCTTGGGAAAAGACGCTCGTGGTGAGTACATTGGTCAGTTGTTGAGCAAAGCAGAACGCATGGTTGGTGAAGAAACCAGCGACGGTCGGAATGCCGGTGACCGTCATCACCGCACTTGATCCCAGCGGAACCAGGCCGATGAAAAATACCAACGAGTTGCCATTCGTGACCACGGTTCCCTGACTAGTCGTATCGCCGGTCAACTGCACGGAAGCAGGCAGGACATTGGTGACGATGACTGCGCTGACATCGAAGGGGGACAGGTTCGAGACCCCGATGGTGTAAGTCACGGTGGATCCGACCTGAACCGCATTTGTGGGGCTGGTTCTAAGCGTGAGGGAAAAATTTTGCGCACCTGCCTCAAAAATGTCGCCTGCCTGCCAAAGAGTCAGCAGCACCAGCAGACGCAGGCAGGAAAAAAACTTGGTATGGTTGTTGGTCACTCGGTTGCGAGTCTTGGGAAGTCGCCGCACGCTGTCCAGAAAATAATTGGTGCTGCTGTTCACCCGATGCTTCCGTTCTCCGCGACTCGCTGCGCTAGCGTTGTCAGCCAGTGGACTGGTTTCGCCTGGGCACCGGTCAGCGTGGTCAAATCAGTCAACGTCTGAACATCAGCAAACCGTTGTTGAAGTTTCTCGCGGTCAGCCATCGTCCCCGCCAGGGCGAGGCAGGGAATTTTCAAGGCCCGGCAGCGCCGCGCCAGTTGGCCAGTGCCTTTGCCCATCAACGTGGAGGCATCCAGCCGGCCCTCGCCGGTGATCACCCAGTCCGCCGACCGCAACTGTTTTTCCAACTCCGCATGACGCGCAAACACAGCGAAGCCCGGCTCCATGCGTGCGCCGAGAAAAGTCAGCAGCCCGAAACCCAGTCCGCCTGCCGCCCCGGCACCGCGATGTTTGTGCAAGCGCGTGCCGTTCCAGGACGCGACCCGCGCGAGGCGTTGCAAATTTTTTTCCGCCGTTGCCAGCTCCGCCGGTTGCAAACCCTTTTGCGGTCCGTAAACGCGCGTCGCGCCGCGAACCCCGAGCAGCGGATTTTGCACATCCACCGCGACGATCAATTCGGCAAACCACCGCCGTCGTCGTGGTTTTTGAATCGCCGCCAGTGTGTGCAAGTCCGTCCAACGCTGAATCAAGCCGCCCCCGGCATCCAAAAATTTCCAACCCAGCGCGCCGGCCAGCCCGAAGCCGCCATCATTGGTGGCGCTGCCGCCGATGCCGAGGAGACAGCGCCGCGCGCCTTTGGCCTGGGCCGCCTGCAAGACCGCGCCCAATCCAAAAGTATCCAGCTCGAACGGAGGGAATTTTCCCGCCGGCAACATCGCCAGGCCGATGACCTCCGCCGATTCGATGACGGCGGTTCTGGTTTTCGGCTCCCACCACCAGCGCGCCCGGCAGGGCCGATGGGCGGCGTCAACGGTGGAAATTTTTTGAATTTTTGCCTGCATCAAGTCACCAAGGATTTCACCAAAGCCATCCCCGCCATCACTCAACGGCAGCAATGTCAGCGCGTCGTCCGGCCGGGCCTTGCTCCAGCCGGCCGCGATCGCCCGCGCGGCGGCGTGGGCGGTGAGCGTGCCTTTGAATTTGTCGGGGGCGATGAGGATGTTCAGCGGCATGATTGTGATGGTGGCCGGCCTGTCGGGATTTCCGCCACAAGAAAAGATTGCCAAGTCAAATGGATGTGCCAGCATACGTACGCCTTTTGTCGTCTCAAAACCAAATTCTGAACATTATGGAAAAGCCTAAGATCGTAGCCTACTTGAAACCTTCGTGCGGCTGGAGCCAGGGCGTGCGCGCCATCATGCGCAAGTACGACCTGCCGTTTGAAGACCGCGACATCATCAACGATCCGTTGCAACGCCAGGAGATGATCGAGAAGAGCGGCCAGATGATGAGTCCGTGCGTCGAGGTCAACGGCCACATGCTGCCGGACATCAGCGGTGACGAGGTCGAGGCTTATCTCCTTGCGAAAAGTCTCGTGCAGTCGGTGGATCGCCAGGCGGACGCGCCCACGAACCAGCCCTGCGCCCACGAGATGCCCAGCTCGCCGCTGAATTTCGGATTGCGCCGCTGAACAAAAACAATCTCCACCGCCGCGCCGGCTTTGCCCGACGCGGCTTTTTCTTTGGTGCGATGGCTCTGTACTTCCGTTAAACAATTCCCATGCAACTCGCGACTTCGATCCCCGCCATGCAACGGTTGGCCAAAAAATGGCGGCGCGCCGGCGTCCGCATCGCCCTGGTGCCGACGATGGGATTTTTGCATGCCGGCCATTTGAGTCTGGTTCAGGCGGCGCGGAAACGAGTGGGTGCGGCCGGGCAAGTTGTCCTGAGCATTTACGTCAACCCGACGCAGTTCGGCCCGCACGAGGATTTTTCCAGATACCCGCGCGACCTCCAACGCGACCTGCAACTGTGCCGCGTGGCCGGCGTGGACCTGGTCTTTGCGCCCGGCGATGCCGAAATGTATCCCGGCAAATCTGCCGGCGATTACAGCACGTTCGTGATCGAGGAAAATATTTCGCAGGGCATGGAAGGGGCCGCGCGGCCCACGCATTTTCGCGGCGTGACCACCGTGGTGGCGAAGCTGTTCAACCTCGTGCGGCCCGACGTGGCGGTGTTCGGCCAGAAAGATTTTCAACAGGCGGCCGTCCTTCAGCGCATGACGCGCGATTTGAATTTTCCCGTGCAGTTCGTCATCGCGCCCACGCTGCGGGAAGCGGACGGGCTGGCGATGAGTTCGCGCAACAAATATCTCAACCCGGAGCAGCGGGCGCAGGCCGTGATTTTGTACCACGCGTTGCAGGCGGTCCGCGCGGCGGTGAAAAAGCCCGTCGTGGCGGCACGGCTCAAGGCCGATCTGAAACAGTTTTTCACCGCAGCCCCGCTGGCGCGGCTGGATTACGTGGAGTTTTTCGATCCCGCCACACTGGCACCGGTCAAGCAAGTGCGGCGCGGCACGCACATGGCGCTGGCGGTGTTTTTCGGCAACACGCGGCTGATTGACAATGTCCGGCTGTAGGCGCGGTGGTGGATTCAGTGCGTTGATTTGTTCCTTGCCTTGCCGCAGACGACGCTGCATTGATGCGGCATGAAAGTTTTTGGACTCACCGGCGGCATCGGCATGGGCAAATCCGCCGCCGCGCACTGGCTCGCCGGGCGAGGCATGCCGGTGATTGACACGGATGTGCTCGCGCGCCAGGTGGTCGAGCCGGGGCAGCCGGCGCTGATGGAAATCCAACTCGCTTTCGGCCCGGAAGTGATCGCACCCGCTGGCGGACTGAATCGGGAAGCACTGGCGAAGGTTGTCTTCTGCGACAGTGACGCCCGAAAAAAACTCGAAGCCATCACGCATCCGCGCATTCTGGTTTTGTGGCGGGAGCAGATTGAAACGTGGCGTGCGAAAGAACATCCATTCGCCGTGGTGGTCATTCCGCTGCTCTTCGAAACCGCCGCCGAAAAAGAGTTGGACGCCACGATCTGCGTGGCGTGTTCGCCGGCGACGCAGACGGAGCGATTGCACGAGCGGGGTTGGTCGCGGGAACAAATCGCGCAACGGCTCGCCGCGCAATGGCCGGTTGAGAGAAAAATGGGCCGCGCCGATTTTGTGGTCTGGTCGGAAGGCTGCCTGGAGGTGGTGGGGCAGCAGTTGGAGCGGATTCTCTTCGAGCATTAGCCGGCCGCGCGGCCCTATCTGGTCGTTGGCGCGGCCGCGCCGCTGTGATCAATAAACCGCCACGCGATAATACACGGCGCTGACGCCGCTCAGATTGCGGAGGTCGGTGAAAGAGAGGTTGCCGCCGGTGCCGCTGAAGCCGTCGCGCAGCACGATCCAGTTGTTCAACGTGGTGGCGGTTTCCAAACGATACGTCCGGCCGACGACGGTGCTGAAGGTGATGACGGGCTGGGCGAGCGGCGGGGTGCCGACCAGTTGCACGGAAAATTTTGAATTCGGGTCAATGGGATTCAGGCCCGCCAGATAATCCTGCCAGGTGGCGAGGCCGTTGTTGTTCGGGTCGCCCAATTCGGCGGTGGCAAAATTCGTCGTGAAGCCGTAGGCGATGAGCCACGGGATCGGCGTGCCGTGTGGTGGTGGCGCGGGATAGGAAGTGACGAAGCTGGTGCCGTTGGGCAGCACGAAGCTCTGGCCGTTGGGCAGCATGTTCGTGTAGATGGTGTTGTCCACGGAGAACGCGCTGAAGGCCTGTGTCGCGGTGACAAGGTCGGGGAATTGGAAATGGAAGGCCGCGAGTTCGCCGAAGGTACCGTACGGGATGCTGGTCAGCAGATTGGTGGGACTGGGGCTGTTCAATCTCAGGGTGCGCAGACCGGTGTTGTCGTTGGTTTCCGTCATTTCCCAACCGTTCAGGATGCCGCCGGGATCGGCCGAGGACAGGCTGGCGGTGCAGGGAAAATTGGGACGATATTTGATGCGCACCTCGCGCACGAACCGGGGCGTGTACGTCGTCCGCAACCGGATGGTTTGCGGGCCGACATCGGAATCCGGCACCAGCAGCAACGAGCCGACCTTTACGTCGCCCGCGTAGGTCGGGGGGGTGAACGGCAGGATGATGATGTTGGTGATGGTGATGTTGGTGGTGGCCGGGACGGCGTTGGTGTCAATGACGATGTTGGTGCCATAGACCAAGTTCGTGTTAAACGCGGCCGTGAAGCCGTCCACGGTGATCGTGAAGGAAGGTTGAAAGGCCAGCGGTGCGCGCCGCAAGGTCGCCCAGCGCAACAGATATTGGCCGTCAATGTCCTTGGCGATTTTCAGGAACTGCAACGCCAGATCCGCCGTGGTCGCGGCTTGATAATATTGGCCGAGCGTCTGCGAGGTGAGCTGCTGGAGGTTGTTGGTGTTGATGTTCGATCCAAACGCGACGCAATAAATTTTCACGTTGTTGGTCTGTGCGAGGCCGACCATCGTCGCAATGGGATCAATGTTCGTGTTCAACAGGCTGGAGTCGTCGTTGCCATCGCTCATCACCACGATGAAGCGCTGCTCGTCGCGGTTGGTGGCGGTGTACGGGCCGAACTGTTTGAGCGCGGCGTAGATCGTGTCCCAGCAGCGCGTCCCGGCGTAGTTGCCCTGCACGTAGTTCGCCTGGATGCCGTCAATCAATCCGGCCAGGGCGGCTTTGTTGGCGGTAAGCCCGTTGGTGGTCACCAATTGCGGCGCGACATAATCGGCGTTGAATTCGTAAAGGCCGAACTGCGCGTGGGCCGGCTCCGAGTTGATCAAGGTTTTCGCGGCGGTCTGCATCGCGTCAATCGCCCCGGCGGCGAGCATGCTGTAGGTGTAGTCCAGCGCGAGAAACATCTTGATTTGTTTCTGGCTGCCGGGCGCGGTGACGAGCACGGTCTCGCCGGGGATCGGCACGCCGGCTTCCATGCACACGACCTGCAACTGGCTGACGGGCCGCACCACGGAGCTGCTGATGGTGGGATCTTCGTTGTCGCGCAGGGAGAAGGAGAAATCCAGCAGGTACGGGGTCGAGTAGATGTTGGTGACGCCGGTGATCGCCAGTCCGTTCACGGTGGCGTAGCTCAACGTCAGCGCCAGCGTGGCTTTGCCGGTGCCGTAGGCGTTGGCCGCAGAAATTTGCACGTTGAACGTGCCGCCGTACAGCGGCGTGCCGGAGATGACTCCGCTGTTCGTGTCCATTGTCAAACCGAGCGGCAGGCCGCTGGCGGCAAACGTGGTGGGTGAATTGCTGGCCGTGATCATGTAACTGAAGTTGCTCTGGTTTTCCGTGCCGAAAGCGGTCAACGGACTGGTGATGCCCGGCAGGCCGGAGGCGAGCGTCAACGTGAGGGTCTTGCTGTCCTGGCCATATTGATTCGTCGCGCCAAGGGTGATCGTGTAGGCACCGCTCACGATCGGATAGCCGGAAAACACACCGGTCGCGGGATCCAGATTCAAGCCGGCGGGCAGTCCGCTGGCGCTGAAGTAAGTGGGGCTGTTGCTCGCCAGAATCGTGTAGCTGAAAAACTGTCCCTGCTGGCCGTTGGCCACCAGCGCGCTGGTGATGCCTGGATAACCCGTCGCCAGCGTGAGGGTCAATGTTTGCGTGTTGGTGATGACTGGATCCATCGCGGACAGGGTGATGTTGAAAACTCCTGATACGGCGGGGATGCCCGAGATCAAGCCGTTGGTGGTGTTGATGCTCAAACCCGGCGGCAAGCCGGCGGCGGCGAAAGTGATGGGCGGCGTGCCGGTGGCCGTGGTGGTGTAGTTGAAAAATAATCCCTGCCGTCCGGTGGCCGTACTGGCGCTGGTGAAGGTCGGTTGGATAAACACGGTGAGCGTGCCGTCCGTACTGGTGGCGGTGCCCACGAGGTTGGAAATGAAAACGCTGTAATTACCAGTGTCGCCGGTCAACGCACCGGTAATAGTCAGGGCGCTGTTGGTGGCGCCGCTGATGCGTCCGCCGTTCGACAGGTTGGTCCCGCCTTTGCGCCACCGGTAGGTCAACGCCGATCCGGCGAACGTGGCGCTGAACGTGGCGTTGCTGCCCACGAGGAGGTCGAGATTTTGCGGCCCGACATAGATCGCGGGCGGTATCAGCACCGTGAGGGTGGCCACCTGGCTGGTGGCCGCCGAGTAGAGGTTGGTGACGACCACGACGTAATTTCCGGTATCAGTGGTCAGCAACCCGGCGATGGTCAGGCTCGCCGCGTTCGCGCCGCTGATGCGTCCGCCATTGGCCAAATTGGTTCCGTTGTAACGCCACTGAAACACCGGCGCGGGCGAACCCAAGGCGGTGACGGTGAAAGTCGCGTTCGTCCCGGTGGGCCGGATCAAACCCTGCGGCTGGGCCACGATGCGCGCCGCATCCTGAACCGTGATCGTCACAGCGGTACTGACCGCCGTGCCCGGAGTGGAACCCGTGAGATAGGAGACGCGCACGAAGTAGTAACCCGCAGCACCGGGTTGGACATTCGTCAGGCTGAGGTTGGCACTGGTGCCGACGGTGACAAACGGGTTCAGTCCGTTCGTGGACATCTGCCACGAGTAGCCGGTGATCACTTCACCGGCCGTCACGGTCACATCGGCGGTGATCACCGCATTGCTGCCCGCCAACACCACCTGGCTGGCGGGTTGCACGACGATGTTGACGCTGGCCCGTGCGGGCTGTGCGCCCAAACAAAACAGCAGTCCAAGGGTTGCCAGGCTCAGGTGAAAGGGTGATTGGATTATCATAGTTGGCGGTGGCCGGTGGGTGATGAGGACTGTCCGCGTCTGACCGGATGCTTCCACCAAGGCGCACGCATCCGCGCGGTCATGTGGTGAAAGTTGGTGAACACGGTTTTTGGGCC
>JANYDP010000189.1 GCA_025363535.1 Verrucomicrobiota bacterium
TCGATTTGCCGTTTTACGTATGGAGACTTTTTTGTTCGCCGGTTTCGGCGTCTTGAAAATAAAAAACGCGACCCCGCCGGAACAGATAAAACCGCAGTTTTGCGCATAACGCATCATTCTAAAACGGGGGGGGGAATGGTACGTTAATGACTACTGACCAACTTCAGCCGGATGGTGCCAGGATTAACGGCCGCTGGTTCGAAAAGAACAAATCTTCTGACACTTCTTCTGACAGTCGGGGGGTAAGGCGCTTGCTCTGAAGTCCGGCGCTGTCAATCAGCAGCTTATGAAATGGCTCCAAATGAAGGGTTCGAACAGTATCCTATGACTCAGATTCCTGAAATTCCTCAAGATGAATTTGCTCTAACTCGCTACTATTTACTTCTGCATAATAAAGTGAACATAATTGAGGGTGAGCTGTCTGATCTTGCATGGGATTTCCCAAAGGACAAAAACGCGATTTTAACGCACTGCAACGGCGGCGGCTCAAAGCCGCCACGCTGTTTGACAAGGGACTGGCTCCCGCCGCAGTGGCACGCCAGCTCGGCGTTGCCTGCCAGTCGGCCAGCCGCTGGCGCAACGCCTGGGCAAAGGACGGACGATCCGCCCTCAAAAGGACGCCCAAAGCCGGACGGCCGCCGCGACTGAAACCACAGGATTTGCCAGCGCTCAAGCGCGCCCTCAAGGCCGGGCCGGGCGCACAGGGTTTCCCCACCGAACTGTGGACCACCCAGCGCGTCGCCCAAGTCATCAAAACCCAGTTCGGGGTGGCCTACCACCCCGACCATGTGGGGCGCTTGCTGGGACAAATCGGCTGGAGTTGCCAGCGCCCCACCACGCGTGCCCTCCAGCGCAATGAAAAAGCCATCCGGCGCTGGCAGCAGGCAACCTGGCCGCGCCTTAAAAAAAAGCCCTGAAAGAAGACCGGATCATGGTCTTCCTTGATGAAAGCGGCTTGAGCCAGAAACCGCACCGGGTGCGCACTTGGGCACCCTGCGGGAAGACTCCGGTGCTGGAGTTTGACTTCAACTGGAAGAAGCTTTCGGTCATCGGCGGGATCACGGTCTGGAATTTTTATTTCCAGTTTTACCCGGGAGCCATCAAAAGCCCGCAGGTCATCGAGTTCCTGAAACACCTCCAACGACAACTGCCCGGCAAACGGCTGGTCATCTGGGACGGAGCCATGATCCACCGCCGCCGGCTCGTGCGGGAATATCTCGAAAGCCTCCAGGGAAGAATTTATGCCGCCGCGCTGCCGGCTTACGCGCCCGAACTCAATCCCGCCGAATACGTCTGGGGCTATTTCAAGCAGCATCGGCTGCCCAACTTCACCGCCAAAGACATCGCCCAGCTCGGTGCGTTTGGCCGCCGGCAACTGCGGAACATCCGCCGCCGCCCCCAATTGATCGCCGCTTTCTGGAAGCAGGCCGAACTGTGGTGAAATACTAAATGTATTATGCAGAAGTCAATAATTGTTTTAACTGCCTAGAATTTTCACTGGTAGTTTCACTGACACCTGTTGACTGAATCCTGCACCACCCGCGTGATCCGTTATGGATATAGGCGTCGGCTTACGATGTTTCCGCCGGATTTTTATGAGCTTCGGTTTAGCTAACCTTTTGGAGATCCCTCAGCATTTCGGAAGTTTTCCTGTAGCGCTCTACCAAATTAGGCTGGCAGGCTTTGATGATGATGGCGTCAAGTTGGACAAATTCTGCGTGTCCGCTTCGTTCCATCAGGGTGGTGGAAATATCCGGAAAAAATCCCGGATCACGGCCGGTGCTGATGACGTAGAGCAACATGCCCAGCGCGTAAATATCCGCCTGGGGCGTACCGGGTTTTTCGGGCGGCGGCGGCATGTAACCAAACGTTCCCACCAGGGTATGCACCTGATCCACTGGACGGATGTCGGCGACCAGTCCAATGTCCGCCAGCTTGGGCCGGCCATTCACGAAAATGACGTTGGAGGGTTTGATGTCCCGATGAGTGAGTCCCTGCTGATGTAAAAAATTCAACGCGTCGGCCAGCACGGTCACGATGTGCAAACACTCTTTTGGTTGTATCCGTCGCCCATAGGCCTGCTTGCGCATGTTCTCCAGATCCTTGGGCTTGTAAAGTTTTGGCTGCTTTTCCCAGCCCGGAGCCTGGGCGTCGCCGAGTTCCATCACGTAATAAAAATAGCCCTCCGTTTTCATTTTACTGACCAGGTCAATCCGGAGGAGTCCGGGATGTTTTTCGGAAACGGGCTTGTAACGCTGAAGGCCTTTGAACTCGGCTTCGTATGGCCCGCGATTTCCTTTGAAGCTGGATTCATAGACTGCCTTGAGCGCCTGCCATTGACCGATGGCATTACGGGCGATCCAGACTTTTCCAAAACCGCCCTTGCCGATCTCGGGCGTGATCACTTCGTATTCGGGAGCGTCGGGCAGTTGCTGCTCTGGAAAACTCAGGCGGATGGTTTTGTCCGGCGCAGGCTTATTCAATTCAACAGGTTGAATGTCCGGCAACTTGACCACCACCAGCCCCCACGCTAGGGCGCATGGCAGTTGGCCACCCACGATGATCAGCCAGGGGAACCAGTAGTTGGTGAAGTAACTCAGGTACACCGCGCCGACCACCACCAGCAAAGCCGCGCCGCCAGAGATTCCCAGAGCCCAACCGCGTTGCAAGCGGCACAGCGATCCGCCCAGAAGACCGCCTGCCAAGACAAACACCAGCACTTCCACGGGCCACGCAGGTCGGCGCAGCCAGTCGTCGTTCAGCAAATTGAGAAACGAAGTCGCAAGAATTTCCACGCCGCCCACCGTCTCCTTCGTCCAGCCAAAATGAGGACTCCGAAACTCATCCCGTTCGTTGTCAGGCAGCGGGGTGCGCGGCTGCGTGCCGATGAACACTGTCTTGCCAGTGAAGTATCCCGGGCCTTTGGCCAGGGCCAGATGGTAACTGAGCGTGATCCAGGTCTTGTCTGTCTGGTAATAGCGCAGCCATCGCTCGTGGGGAACATCACTCAGTCGTGCGCCCGCCAGTTCGGCGGCGGTCCACGGGAGACTGGCATAGGGAGCCGGATTGGGAAAAGGCCAATGGCGTCGGACAATAAAGTCATCATCCGGATCCAGCCACGCCACGCCCCAATTGGTGCGAGCGGCGATCAAGAAAGTTTCCAGCGGCAAGGTCGGGCGGACCGATTCCAACCCCGGATGCGCCACGCTTGCCTGTTCCGCCACCAGGACAACGTTGCCGAGCCGGGTCATGGCTGTAGCGAGCGTCTGATCCACCACGGGGTCGCCTTGCCGCCGGAGAAAAACATCGAACACCACGAGTGGGCAGCCATCGTCGGCGAGCCGGTTGAGCAGTTTGACGTGCAGCGCACGATCCCACGGTTGCTCCCGGGATTGCCCCAACTCGGCATATGCCTCGTTGTCCATGAGAATCACGATCACCTGATTGGTGACCGTCCGGGCGGTGAAGCGGAACAAACTGTCGTAACTAGTCCTGATCCAAGGTTCCCCCAACGACAACGACCAGAGCATCAATCCACAAATGATGGCCAGCGCCGCGCCCACAGCAGGCCGGAAGTATTTGTGTGCTTTGATGCCGCTGAGAGTCACAGGTGATTTCGGATGCAAACTGCAACGCCACGCTACGGTCTGCCGCCTGAACAAACCAGATTTTTCTACCCGACCGCTACGGCAGCCACACCGCGCGATAGAACGCGGACGGCAGGCCGTTGGTTGGCGGCCAGGGCAGCACCGCGTTAAAGCCGCTGCCGGTGATGGTGTTCGTCTTCAAGGTCAGCCACGCGCCGCCTGTCAGGTTGGTGCGATATTCGATGCGATATTTTGTGTTAGTCGTGCCCGTGATGCCGAAGCCTTGCGCCGGATTGAAGGAAATCACCGGGGAGATCACGGTGTAATTAACATTCGAAATCACGCTGTAATTTCCACCGCTTATTCCATTCGTTTGGGCTGCTGGCGTGATCCAGCCTGAGATATCCTTGAACTCTATAATTGCCGAATTGTTTGTTACCTTCAACGCAAGACCCGGCGTATTTACATAGTTCGTTGAATAACCGTTGAAGTTGGTTGAATTCACATTGATCCGCCAGCCCGCTCCGGCTTGCACCGCAGCAGGAGGACCTAGAATGACAGCCACCATGCCCGAGTTGGTGGGCGTCACGGAAGGGCCGATTAGAGTGATGACGCCGCCGCCGGTATTGTTGACGCCGGAATCGCCCAATGAAGCCGATTTGACAATGGCAAATACGACGCTGGCATCAATCGCTCGCACGAGGGAACTATTGTCCTTATTACCAAGATAGACTCCCGCCGGATAATAAAGGCCATTCGTGTGCTGCACAAAGACCGACCCGCCGCTGTTGCCGCCGAAACTTTGGAAGCTGGCCGTGGTATAGACTGGATCGCTGCTGTGCTGGGTGAACGCCACTGGGTTGATCGGCGTCGCGTGCATTTTTCCGGCGACCACGTTCGTGTATCCAAAAGCCGAGGCGTCCACTGGATAGCCAACAAGCATTTTGTTGAGTGATCCAGTCAGCCATTCGTTCACAGGAAGGTCAGAGGACAGATAACCGCCGAAGCCACCACGAACTGCGGTCTCGGTGAAGTACAGCGCCGCCACATCAAAACTGTAGGAGGCGTAACTAGATTGGCCGGCCGGAATTCCGTTCGTGTATTTGTCCACAGTACGTGCTGCTGAATAACTGCTAAGTACGTTCCAACCACGAGCGGTGAGTGGCCGCGCCTCGAATTCGCCCGCGTGCTTTTGCGGAAACCAATAGACGGGCCCGATGAACGCCAGCGCGTTGTAATCAAAAACCACATGCGCCGCCGTCAACACCACGTTCGAGCACACCGCCACCCCGCTGCCCCAACCATTGAGCGGCGATTTCAACTGTCCGTTGAAGACGTAAGGCAGTCGCGGTGAGTTGGTGGGTGTGACATTGATCTGGCTGAAACTGGCCAGTGGATTGGGGCCGTTCGTCGGCACGGTCACGGTAAGGTAGTTGTAGTTAGGCGGAGTAACGAGCGAGTTGTTGACCGTCACCTGCGCAATGCCCGGCGCTTGCTTCCCGGCAACGGTGGCGAACTCAACCAAATACTCACCGTAGGCCAGTCCCGATGCCTGTGTGCCTGATGCTCTCCAGACGCCTTCCCCTTGCAACCGCCAGCCCGCGCCCGACGGCGGAGAAGAAATATTGACCTGCAACGTGCCGTAGCCATCCGGCGGTAATGTTGGCAGATATTGCGCCCCGTACGGCGACACGCCGCCGTTCGTCACCGAGATTGTTTGCAAGGTGGGAAAACCCAGGAAGCCCGCCACGTCGCGCAACTCAACCACATAGTTTCCCGCTTCGAGATTCGTCGCGCTCTCCAACTCCGTGCGCCAAACATCCTCCCAATGAAATTTCCACTGCCCTCCAGAATTGGTCGGCGTCATCGTCACCTGCAACGCGCCGTTCAATGCGGGAATGGAACCTGGATACGCCTGCAATAGTTGCGAACCGTTCGTCGTCAGCACACCGGTGTAGGTGATCGTCACCGTCGTGTTTGAGGGCGCTTGCAATACCGCTCCGCTCAGGCTCACCTGAAATGTTTTCGGGTCGCCTATGAGGAATTGATTGCGTATCGGTATTTTCACTTTCTGGCTGCTCGGGCCGCCGGCAAACGTCAATGTGCCGTTGGTGGCTGAGTAATCTCCCGTGGTGCCGGGGCCAGCGATGGCCGAACCGTTCGCGGTCGAGAAGCTCACGTTCGTACCCAGTACGCCAAGATTCTGAATCGTCACCTCGACGTTGGTCCCGTCCTCATTCACCACATAACTCGCCGAACCAAAGGCAAACAGCGGCTGCGTAATTGCGAAGTTCGCGTAGATCACCTTGTTGTTCGTCATGGTCACGCTGATCACGGGGTTGTTGGTGTTGCCGGCAATGTCCCCGCTCCAGTAGGTGAAGCTTTGGCCGCCGTCGTTCACCGCAGTCAACGTCACGGGCGTGCCGTTGGCGTACGCGTTTGCGGACGGACTCTTGGTGGCCGTGCCGCCTGGCAACGCCACGACGGTGAGCGAAAATTCCCCGGCGTCGTTCGGCGCAAACGTCACCCCTGTGGGCGCGGAGTTGGTCACCACATAGTCAATCGGGTTGGCAGTTAGACCCGCGATTCCCGGCCCACCCCATTGCACAAACTTGTTCCCGCCGTTCGGGATCGCTGCCAGCCGAACCGTCGAACCGAACGGATACAACGCCAGCGACGGAATGTTCGTGACCAAGCCGCTGCCGCTGATGCTCGGTTGCACCGCCGTGCCGAAGATGCCTTGCACGGTCTTGTAGGTATCCATCGCCACGGTCGTCGTGCTGCTCGTGGAGGTGTTATCGCCAGCCCAATTCATGAACGTCCAACCACTCGCCGGCATTCCCGCGATCACCACCGCTGCGTTGCCGGTGTAAAAATCCGTCTGCGGTTGCGCCGCCACCGTGCCGCCGCCCGGCGTGGACAAGGTGAACGAGTTGACCTGATCCGCCTCCAACGGATTCAGCCCGCTGGAATCAAAACTCATCGCGCGAATCCGGAACGGCGCGGTCACGGTGAACGCTCCTGAATAGGGCGTTCCAGAGCTGGGATTGTTTCCGTTCAACGTGTAACGATTCGTTCCGCCCGGATAGGTGGATTGGATCGTAACAGCGAGTTGCGCCCCGGCGTTCGTCACCACCACGTCGTCCGGGTAAATCTGTCCGTTGAGGAACACCAGCGGCTTGCCCAATTGCGTCACGTAACCACCGTTGGTAACCAGCGTCACGCCATTCGTGATCGTGAACACGGCCTGAAAATAATTAGTCGCGCCGAGCGTCACCTGACGCGGATCAGTGGTATCGCCATCCGTCCAGTTGGTAAACTTGTAGTAACGGCCCGGCAGCGGCTTGAGCGAAACGGTCTGGCCCAGTTGATACCAGCTCTGGTTCGCATACGCATCTGGCGACGGCGTGATGCTGCCGTTGCCGTTTGTGCCCAAGTTGAACGGCACGGTGAACACGCCCACGGGCTGACCGATGGCCGACGCGAGCAGATAGATTCCCTGGGCGTCATTCGGGCGGACGATGTTGGTGGACGAGACCAGATCATTCGTGCCCGCGCCGAGGCTGCCGCTGAAGAACGACACGGCGGTGTTGTAGGTATTGGTCAACGACGTGCCGGGCGCGAGCGTGGGCGTGTTGGTGT
>JANYDP010000216.1 GCA_025363535.1 Verrucomicrobiota bacterium
CCGATGATGCCCTTGATGAGTCCGCGCCGGACGACTTCCTTGCGGATGACGGCCTCCGCGCCGCCACGGAATAAAACGCCGTGCGGCAGAATCACCGCGCCTTTGCCGGTGCTCTTGAGCGAGGCGTGAATGTGCAACAGAAAGGCGTAGTCACCGTTCTTGGCGGGTGGAATCCCGAAGTCGAAGCGATGAAACTCGTCGGCCTGCGGATTGAAACCGTTGCTCCATGCCTTCGTCGAGAACGGCGGATTGGCGACGGCGAAATCGAACGTCATCAAACTGTCACCGTGCTTGAAATACGGCGTGGACAGGGTGTTGTCCTTCCAGATTTCCGCCGTGGGGCAGTCGTGCAGAATCATGTTCATCTTGGCCAGCGCGGAGGTGGCGTTGTCCATTTCCTGCCCGTAAATCGTGACGCCCTGCGGCGCTTCGGCAACGGCCTTGAGGAGCAACGAACCCGAACCGCAGGTGGGGTCATACACCGTTTGCCTGCTGGATTTCGCACCGGCCATGCCGACGACCTTGGCCATGATGGTCGAGACTTCGGCGGGCGTGTAGAACTGGCCTTTGGATTTGCCGGATTCGGTGGCGAAATGCCGCATCAGGTATTCGTAGGCATCGCCGAGGATGTCATCGCCTTCCGAGCGGTTGCCGCGAAAATCCAGCGCGGGATTCTCAAAAATTGCTACGAGATTGGATAGCTTATCAACCATCTCTTTGCCTTTGCCGAGCCTGTCCTCGTCGTTAAAAGAGGCGACATCAATTACACCACGAAGGTTGTTTGCCTCGGCGAGTTTGGCGAGAATGACATCCATTTGCTCGCCAATATCTTTCTTGCCCTTCAGCGCCACCATGTCGGCAAAACTGCCGCCCTTGGGCACGTCCAGCATCGCGTCCTTCTGACCGGCGTATTTGTCGGAGACGTATTTGACGAACAACAGGACGAGGACGTAATCCTTGTATTGGCTGGCATCCATGCCACCGCGCAATTCATCGCAGCCTGACCAGAGAGAGCCGTAAAGCTCGGATTTCTTAATCGCCATATTTCAAACGTGTGCGGCCTCAGCATCTGGTCGGCGTTCTGAGAAAGGTATTCCGGCCATGCTGCGCGCCAATGCTAAACGTGCCCATCAAATGGCGCAATTTATCTGTTGCGGTCGTGGGCTGTCTGCGAGTTGGCAACAGTGGCAAGATTGTCACCAACCTGAAAACTCCGTAAGGTTGCGTGAATGATGCCGCCCACCGATGCCTCAACTTGGTTTGAGTTTGAAGACCACTTTTGGAAATACGGTGGCAAGGACGCACGGCTTCGAGTGATTCCCGCCATTCCGAAAAAGTGGCAAACAAATCCGAATGGCCTTTACGTCTTTTGCTGTATTGGCTCGAAGAACGACGATATCCAACAGTGCTGACAGCCCCTTTCTATCGTCTGAACTTTTGCCGCCTGAAACACCCAAATCTTTGTAAATCTTGATGAGCTTTTCACCGTGTTCCTTGCACCATCTTTCCGGACCTTGAGTTTGACGTTGTTCGGATTGACCTTCCGCCTGCTCTGGAGTTGAATAGCGCAGGTAGAGAGCCGCGCTATTCATGTATGAATGATAAGATACCACAAGTTGTCACCCGTTTCAGTCACATTGTCATTTTCTGGACCGATCCAGCGCAGCCGAACGCGGCGGACGAACTCATCGCCGGCGCGAACCAATATCTCAAGGCTATCCCGGGCGTGCTGCATTTTCACGTCGGCAAAATGTCGCCCAGTCCGCGGCCGGTCGTGGAGCAGAGTTATCAGGTGGCGTTGAACCTGGTGTTTCCAAGCAAGCAGGCGGAGCAGGCGTACCAGGTGCATCCGCAACATGTGGAGTTTGTGGAGAAAGTTTTCAAGCCCACCTGTAAGAAGGCCGTGATCTACGATTTTGAGTGAGGTGAAACGTGCTGCGTGAAACGTAAACAGGAGCCGCGTCGTTCGCGTTTTACTCATCACCCCCGCGGATGAAACTTCCGGTGAATCTCCCGCAACCGGCTGCCGGTGACGTGCGTGTAAACCTCCGTGGTGCTGATGCTCGCGTGGCCTAGCAGTTCTTGGATCACCCGCAAGTCTGCGCCGTATTCCAACAGATGCGTCGCAAAGCTGTGCCGCAGCATGTGCGGCGTGATGTTCCGCTCCACCCCGGCCCGGCGGACGCGGTTCTTGATATGCAACCAAAGCGTCACCGCCGCGAACGGGGTGCCGCGCCGTGTGAGGAAAACATTCGCCGGTGATTTCGGCGTGACGAGTTCGGGCCGCCCGGCGGTGAGATAGCGATTTAATGCCGCCACCGCCGTTCGGCCCACCGGCACGACGCGCTCCTTGTTGCCTTTGCCGATGACATTGAGGAAGCCGGCTTCGAGATGGAGCTGTTCGAGGCGCAGGTTTTTCAATTCCGAAAGCCGCAGACCGGAGGCGTAGGCCAGTTCCAGCACGGCCTGGTCACAGAGGTTTTGCGGCGATTCAGGAAGTTCGGGGGCAAGCAGTTTTTCAATTTCCGGATGGGTCAACGCCTTGGGCAGGCGTTTCCACCGTTTCGGCAACGACAAGTGTTCGGCGACATTTTCGGAGAGCAGTTTTTCGTTTTCGGCAAAGCGGTAGAAAGCCCGCAGCGCGGCGATGGCGAGGTATACACTTTCGCTGCTCAGCCGTTTGGTGGATGTCTCCGGCTCGTGGTTCAAGCCGCGCGAACGTTCGTTTTGGAGAAACGCCATCAGGTGCTTCAACTCCACCTGCGGCCACGCGGTCAACCCCTGCGGGCCGGCCCACGCGATGAATTTGCCGAGCTGGGAGGCATACGCCCGCTGCGTATGCTCCCCTTGTCCGCGCTCGTGGCGGAGGTATTGGAGGAAATCTTCGACGAGGGTTTGCACGAATATCCGCAGGTCGGCAAAGCCGGCGCCAGCTTAGTTCGCCGGGTTCCAGACGTATTTTCCGCTGGCATCCACGTAGCCAATTTTCTTGCCCATCTTCACGCGCGCCAGGCCGTCGGCGAAGGAGGCGGCCTCATCGAACTGCGGGTTGATGACGAACTTGCCGCTCTTGTCCACGAAGCCCCAGCGTCCGCCCATCTTCACGCGCGCCAGACCTTCGGAAAAGGCGTCGGCCTCATCGAACTGCGGATTGATGACGATCTTGCCGCCCGCATCCACGAAGCCCCAGAGTTTGCCCGACTGCGCCGGCGCGAGGCCGTTCACGAAACGATGCACGGCGTCGAACTGCGGGTTGATGACAATCTTGCCGGTCTTGTCCACGAAGCCCCAGCGCTTCGCCATGTAAATGGCCGCCAGCCCCTCGGAGAAGGATGCCGCTTTTTCAAACTGCGGATTGACGACCATCTTGCCGGCGGGGTCAATGTAGCCGGAAAGTTTGCCGAGTTGCACGGCGGCGAGGCCCTCGGAAAATTCCGCCGCCTCGTTGAACTGCGGGTTGATGGTGAGCGTGCCGGTCTTGTCAATGTAGCCATACAATTTCTTCAGCTTCACCGCGGCGCGGCCTTCCGCGAACGAGTTCGCGGCGTCGAACTGCGGGTTGATGACATATTTGCCGTCGGTGTTGATGTAGCCAAAACGGCCACCCAGTTCAACCGCCGCCAGGTCGTCGCTGAAACTGCCGGCCTTGTCGAACTGCGGATTGACGGCGAGCTTCCCGAACTTGTCCACATAACCCCAGCGCCCGAGCCGGACGACGGCCAGGCCCGCCGCGAAAGGTTCGGCCTGCTCGAACTGCGGATTCACAACGAGGGTGCCGGCCTTGTCCACGTAGCCCCAGCGGTCATTGACCACCACCGGATAAAGCGGGCCGGCGACGACAGTTTGGACGGACGTGAGAGCCAGCATGGCCAACAGCAAGACGGCGGTTTTTTTCATAGGATGGATCGGATTTTATTTAAGGATGTCAGGGTCGTGGAGAACCCAAAAAGGTTTTCCGTATGGTCGCGATTCTATTTTGCCTGCCGGGTCCGTCAAGAAACCTTTCCACCGCACTGTGCCCGGCTCATCTGCCCCGGCCAGCGTCATGGACGCCGGCCGCGAGCTGGATCGGCCTGCGGAATCTCCCCCTGCCCCAGCACTGGGCCACCCTTGGATTTTGATTTGTAGCCTTGGCTACAAATTTGAGTTGACAGTCCATCACCCGGGATGTAACTCATGCTACATAATTTCGTAAATGATAAAATATTTGATCTTGGGCGGGCTTTTGGCGGTGGGACCGGCGGTGTCCCGTGCTGACGAACTGGCGGTGGCAGCCGACAAAAGCGGCTGCCATTTGTTCAACCCGGTTCCGACCAAACTGCTGCGCGAGCTGAATACCGACCGGCCGGACAAGACCGAAAGCCCGTTCACGGTGGACGCCGGCATCAACCTCGGCGTCACCAAATCGGCCGATGACTTGAATCCCTTCATCGGTTTCTCGGTAAGATTCTAAACTCCATGAGCAACCTAAAATCTTCACCCGCAGCCGCGCCGGAAACCGGCTGGCGTAAAAAGGCGGAAGAAGTTTCCCTGCCCGAAGTGCATCGCACCATCGCCGTGCCCAAGACGCTTGGGTTCTGGCGCAAGCTGCTCGCATTTTCCGGCCCCGGTTATCTCGTTGCCGTCGGCTACATGGATCCCGGCAACTGGGCCACCGATCTCGCCGGCGGTTCGGCGTTTGGCTACACGCTGCTCTCCGTCATTCTGCTGTCGAACCTGATGGCGATTCTCCTGCAATCCCTCTGCGCCAAGCTCGGCATCGTCACTGGTCGCGACCTCGCGCAAGCCTGCCGTGATCATTACTCCAAACCCGTGGCCATCACGCTCTGGGTGTTGTGTGAAATCGCCATCTGCGCCTGCGATCTCGCCGAAGTCATCGGCTCGGCCATCGCGTTGAATCTGCTGTTCGGCCTGCCGCTGGTCTGGGGTGTTTGCCTCACCGCGCTGGACGTGCTCGTGGTTTTGTTTCTCCAGAACAAGGGTTTTCGCTACATCGAGGCCTTGGTCATCTCGCTCATCCTGCTGATCGGCGGATGTTTTCTGATGGAAATTATCTTCTCCCGCCCCGAGGTTGCCGCCGTGTTCGGAGGGTTTCTGCCGAAATTGGAAATCATCAAAAACCCGCAGATGCTTTTCATCGCCATCGGCATTCTCGGTGCCACGGTGATGCCGCATAACCTCTACCTGCACTCATCCATCGTGCAGACGCGCAAGTATGAGCAGACCCCTGCCGGCAAACGCGAGGCGATCAAGTTCGCGACCATTGATTCCACCCTCGCCCTGATGTTTGCGCTCTTCATCAACGCCGCCATCCTCATCGTCTCCGCCGCGACATTTCACACACGCGGCCAGCACGGTGTGGCGGAAATCCAGGACGCCTACAAGCTGCTTTCGCCGACCCTCGGCGTGGGTCTGGCCAGCGTGCTGTTCGCCGTGGCGCTGCTGGCGTCCGGCCAGAACTCCACACTGACCGGCACGTTGGCGGGACAGATCGTGATGGAAGGCTTTCTGAACCTGCGGTTGCGTCCGTGGCTGCGACGGCTCATCACGCGGGCCATCGCCATTGTTCCCGCTGTGATTGTCACCGCGATGTATGGCGAGAGCGGCACGGCGAAACTGCTCATTATCAGCCAGGTTGTGTTGAGCCTGCAACTGGCGTTCGCGGTGATTCCATTGATCCTCTTCACCGGCGACCGCCGCAAGATGGGCGAGTTCGTCAATCCACCGTGGATAAAAACCTTGGCCTGGCTCACGGCCGGGATCATCGTGTTACTCAACGTGAAATTCCTTTCTGACTTTAGCGGACTCAGCGGCTGGCTGGCAAAATCATTCTAAGGCGCGTCATGTATAAAAAAATTCTAGTCGCGCTGGAAAACAGCCGGGCGGATGAAAGTTTGATTCCGCATGTGACCGAACTGGCGAAGCAGTTGAAATCCGAACTGCTGCTGCTGCACGTTGCCGACGGTTTCGCCGCGCGCAACTTCAACCAGCTCAAGCTCGCGGAGTCCGAGGAGATCAAGGCCGACCGCGCCTATCTCGAAATCGTGGCGGAAAAATTTCGCGAACACGGACTGACCGTTTCCACCCTGCTTGCGATGGGCGAACCACCGAAAGAAATTCTGCGGACCGCTGAAAAGGAAAAGTGTGATCTCATTGCGATGGCCAGCCACGGCCACCGGTTGATCGGCGATTTGATTTTCGGC
>JANYDP010000228.1 GCA_025363535.1 Verrucomicrobiota bacterium
GCCGAAAAGCTCACCGGCACGGTTGAAGTGGATGAAACCTTTGTTGGTGGCAAAAAGGCGGGCGTGGGCGGCGGCAGCAAAGCGCACCGCACGCCGGTTGTTGCAATGGTGCAACGCGGGGGATCGGTTCGCAGCCAAGTCATGCCAACAGTGAACGGCGCGAACTTACGGCAAGCCGTCCGTGACAGTTGTATCTGCCGCAACTAAATGTAGAAGCACACAAATCTGAAGGGCAAACGGCAGACAGGGGCGTAATTGAATCTATATCGCCAAAAAAATTGCCGGTCTATTGGATTTTAGATTTAGACAGCCGAAGGATAAAAAACCAAAGCGTTAATCCGCACAAGGTTTCTTATATTGTGGACGTATCTGTGCAAACCAAAAACGAAACAGCACGCGCTTATTCTGTTTTGCGCCTGCATGACATTCTAAATGACGATGAAGCACAAAGTTAGCAATCCCATTATAAAATCCGCGATTCCGGTGTGGGCGAACGAGCCGTTGAAATTCGCCTTCAATCCCGATGCCGCATTGCGCGAAGTTATGCGTGTCGAACCGCCGCGCGACTGGCGCAAAGTCATCAAAACTGGCCGCAAATCCCGCCGTTAATTCTTACTTTGTTTAGCTTCAATTGGTTGCCTTTTCATTTTACGTCAACAGCACAATCCCATTGATATTCGGTTTCCTCTTCCCGTTGCCAAATTGCCCTCTTAAACTGGCGGCGATGCCATCATCGCCACCAAACAAAAAGCACGAAGCCGGGATTTTTCCCATGCTCGTCACCGCGCTGTTGGATTGGTTTCGCATCAGGGCGCGCGACCTGCCCTGGCGGCGGACACACGATCCTTATGCCATCTGGGTTTCCGAAATCATGCTCCAGCAAACGCAGGTCAAGACGGTGATCCCGTATTGGGAACGCTGGCTGAGCGAGTTGCCGACGATTGAATCGCTCGCGAATGCTTCGTCGGAAAAAATTCACAAACTCTGGGAAGGCCTTGGCTATTACACCCGCGTTCGCAACATGCAGAAGACGGCGCGAGAAATTGTGGAGAAAAGCGGAAAGCGGAAAGCGGAAAGCGGAAACGATTCGTGCAAGTTTCCCCAAAATTTCGACGACGTCCTCGCGCTGCCCGGCATTGGCCGTTACACCGCTGGCGCGATTTGCAGCATCGCCTTCAACCAACCCACGCCCATTCTCGACGGCAACGTCATCCGTGTCCTCACCCGCGCCTTCGGCATCACCACCAACCCGCGCGAAAAACAGACCAACGCCCAACTCTGGCAACTCGCGGGTGAGTTGGTCGCTCACGCCTCGCACCTCACGCCTCACGTTTCAGCCTGCTCCCGCCTCAACCAATCCCTCATGGAACTCGGCGCGCTCATCTGCGCCCCGCGTTCACCGCAGTGCGGCGTTTGCCCGGTGCAAAAATTCTGCATCGCGCATAAAAAGAATTTGCAGGAGCGGCTTCCCAACCTCGGCAAACGCGCCGCCACCACCGAGCGCCGCTTTCTTGCCTTCGTGGTCGAGCGGGATGGAAAATATCTCGTCCGCCAACGACCCGCCGGAATCGTGAATGCACACCTGTGGGAATTTCCGAACATCGAAGTCGTCGCTGTTGCAGGGAGGGTGCGTCCCTCCGTGCGCGCAGCCACTGGATCAAACCCAAACGGCGCGCAGCGGACTGACACGCCCTACCGTGCCGACGACTTCCGCCCCACCTCCGTCAAACCGTTTTGCACGATCAAACATTCCATCACCCGCTACCGCATCACATTGGAAGCCTGGCGGGCCGATCTCGCAAACCTCCGCGCCGGAGCACCGATCTCCCGATCGGCTGGAAATGTCAGCACCGCCATTAACGCGCCGGGCCGGAGGGCGGCGCCTCCCGGCTCTTGGCTCACGCTCGCACAGCTCCGCTCGCTCGCCTTCACCAGCGCTCACAAGAAAATCCTCGGACTGCTTGAACCGCTTGGCTGAAGCCACGCCCGCTTTGGGAACGGACGCCACAAACTCTCTTATCTTTTTCTTTGTGTCTGGAACCAGAGTACGTATCTTGCGTTGAAACTTAGCTTTCGGTTTGTGAAAGCGACGAAAGTTCGCGCTTCGCGGGCCGATAAATTTTGAAATAAATTTATGAGCCAATCGTCCGCCTCTAAAACCAACCCCACCAACCCGTCCGCGCGCATCGCCCCCAAGTATCCCGGCATCCGCGTCACCTGCAACGGCAACCAGCTCGTCACCCAATGGGTCGAGACCCGCATCACGGAAGGCGGGATCTTCTATCCCATCACGCCCTCCACTGAAGGCGGCGAGATCTACCAGGCTTCCTTCGCTGCCGGCGAACTCAACGTCTGGGGCCAACAGAAAGTCGCCGTCGAGACCGAAGGTGAACACGCGGCGCAGGGCGGCGCGACGGCCTTCGCGGTCAGCGGCAAGCGCGCGGTCAATTTCACTTCCGGCCAGGGAATCGTGTATGCGATGGAGCAGTATTATCATGCGCCCGGCAAGTTTTCGACGATGGTCATCGAGGTCGGCGCACGCGCACTGACCAAGCATGCGCTCAACGTTCATTGCGGCCATGACGATTTCAACGCCGCGCTCGACACCGGCTGGACGATGCTGGTCAGCAAGGACGCGCAGCAATGCGCCGATCAGGGCATCATTCTCCGCAAGGTCAACGAACTCGCGCTCAATCCCGGCATGAACATCCAGGACGGGATGCTGACCACGCATTCCGAGCGCACCTATCTCGCGCCCGAAGCCGAACTGCTCCGCGAATTTCTCGGCCCGGTGGATGAAATGATTGACTGCCCGACGCCCGCGCAGCGCGAACTGTTCGGCCCGAAACGCCGCCGCGTGCCGGAGATGATGGATTTGAAAAATCCCATCCTGCTCGGCCCGGTGCAGAACCAGGAGCATCACATGAACGGCATCGTTGCCCGCCGCAATAATTTCAACGAACCGATCCTGGGTTTCCTCGAAGCGGCCTACGAGGAATTCGGCCGGTTGACCGGGCGGCACTACGGTTTGATCAGCCAGTTCAAGTGTGAGGACGCCGACACAATCTTTGTCTCGCTCGGCTGCGCGGCGGACAACATCGAGGCCGCGTGCGATTATCTCCGCGATCAGCGCAATGCCAAGGTCGGTTCGATTCACGTCAATGTCATCCGCCCTTTTCCCGAAGCCGCGATTATCAACGCGCTGCGCGGCAAGAAGAACGTCATCATTCTCGAACGCACCGACGAAGCGCTCGCCGGCGACAACCCGCTGGCCCGCGACATCCGCGTCGCGCTGGGCAAGGCGAATGAAGTCACCAAGTTCGGCGGCACCCTGCCCGCGCTCACGCCGGAAGAAACGCCGCGCCTGTTCCGGGGCGTCTATGGCATCGGCTCGCGCGATTTCCGCCCCGAACACACGCTGGGTGCCTACGAATACGCCACCGGTTCGGCGAAGCGCAAAGACGGCCGGAGCGCGGCGGACGGCGAGACATTCTTCGTCCTCGGCGTGGATCATCCGTATGCGGCAATCAGCAAGGATACACCGTCGCTTTTGCCAAACAAAGCCATCGCAGTAAGGTTCCATTCCATCGGCGGCTGGGGCATGATTACAACGGGCAAGAACCTCGGCGAAATCATCGGCGACTTCGGCGAGTTGCTCAAACAGCGCGCGAACGAAGTCGAGGCCGACGGACGCCTAAAGGAACAGTTGTTCATCATGGCGAATCCGAAATACGGTTCGGAAAAAAAAGGCGCGCCCACGAATTATTATCTCACCGTCGCCCGCGAACAGATCAAGGTGAACTGCGAGTTGAATCATGTGGACGTGGTCCTGTGCTGCGATCCGAAAGCGTTCACGCACACCAATCCGCTCGAAGGCATCAAGAAGGGCGGGTGCATTGTATGGGAATCGAGCGATACGCCAGAGACCGCGTGGGAGCGCATCCCGGCGCAGCACCGGAAATTCGTCCAGGAAAATAACATCCGCGTCTATATCCTGCCGGGCTTCGACATCGCGAAGAAGGCCACCTCGCGCGGCGATCTGCAGTTGCGCATGCAGGGCAACTCTTTCCTCGGCGCCTTCTTCCGCGTGTCACCGTTTCTGAAAAACAACAGCATCAGCGACGACACGTTTCATGAAACCGTCCTCCACCAGTACAAGAAAAAGTTCGGCCGTTTCGGCGACGCCGTGGTCACGTCAAACATGACGGTCATGACCGAAGGTTTCTCGCGCGTGCAGGAAATCAAATACGGCCAGGCCGGTGACGCCGACCGTTCCTCAATGCGCAATCCGCCCGTCGCGCCGATTGGAAATGGACCGATGATTCCCACCGCTGGCTGCGGCACCGCCTGCGGCAGCGGCATTCCCACGCCCGCCGAACAGACGCCGCGCTACGCCTTTCAAACGGTCGCCAAGTTCAATTCCGAATTCCGCAACGGGCTTGGCTACCATCAGCCCGCTGGCGCGCTGGCCTCCCTCGGCATGATGGGTTCCGGCACTGGCGCGACGCAGTCCAAGTATGTCGCCCGTCGCGAAACGCCCGTGTACATCGCGGAAAACTGCACCCAGTGCATGGAGTGCATCACCGCCTGCCCCGACACCGCGCTGCCGAATACGTCGCAGGATGTGGCGACGGTTCTGCGGACGGCGGCGAATTATTACATCACCGACAACGCCGAACGTCCGAAGCTCGCGGCGGAATTGAAAGGCGTCGAGGAACGCGCCCGTGTCAAAATGAACGAAGCCGTGAAAGCCCGCGCCAGCGTTCCGTTCAAGGACATCATTCGTGCCGAAGTCACTGCGCTCGCCGGGATTTCCGACAAAACGAAAGGCGAGTTCACCGGCATCATTGACAAGCTGCCGCTCGCCTATAACAACGTCCCCGCGATCTTCCGGTCGCTCGAAGCCAAGACGCCGGGCGCGGGCGGGCTGTTCTCCATCTTTGTTTCCGATTTGTGCAAAGGCTGCGGCGAGTGCGTGCAGGTCTGCGGCGATCATGACGCGCTCCGCATGACGACGGAAACCGAACATCTCAACGCCGAACTGACCACCGCGCAGATTTTCTCGCGCCTGCTGCCCGACACGCCGAAAAAATATCTCGGCCTTTACAATGACACCGACGCCGCCGGTTCCCGCGAGGCCGCACTGCGCAACCACCTGATGGTGCGCCGCAATTATGAGGCGCTTGTCTCCGGCGATGGCGCGTGTGCCGGGAAGTCGACTGCTCATCGCGGGCGAGGGGCCGGAG
>JANYDP010000242.1 GCA_025363535.1 Verrucomicrobiota bacterium
GTTTCCAGATCGTGTCCGCCGTCAATGTAGATCATGTCGAGCCGGCCGTGAAAGCGGCTGAAGTCGTACGTGTTCGAGTTGCCGAAAATTTGCTCCACCTTTTTTTCGTGCGGCGTGCCGAGAAAAGCCAGCCGCTTTTCATTCGCCAGATGTTTCACCGTCAGCACGGCGTCCTCTTTCTGCTGTTGCACGTTGCTGCTGTCTTCCTGGCCGAGGTCCATCGTGTAAATGCGGTCGGCAGACTGGAGGTTGACCGCCATGTTCAACGTCTGCGCGCCGAGAAAAGTTCCGATCTCGAAAAAATTTCTCGGCTGGACCAGCTTGGCCAGCGTCAGCAGGATCATGGTGTCGAGCATGGACGGCGTGTCCTGGTCGGGCATGACGATCTGGGCCATGCGGGCAAAGTGGTTTTCGGTCTTGTGTAGATTGAAGAGACGATGGGGGCGGAGATGTTTCATGTTGGTTTTTTGGTTGGTTGATAAAGTGTCTTAAAACGGGGGCGGCGTAGGGTTTTAACGCAAAGACGCAAACGATTGTAATTTCCAAAAATTATTTATTGAAGCTCGTGTAATTGTGTTACACGAGTCGAACCGCGTCGGAGCGCGGCGTTCACGCCGCTTCACCGCACTATTCGCCAGCCAGTATAAAATTTTCGGCACCACTTTTCTGCGGACGTTGAAGCGGGCTAAAGCCCGCGCTCCTTTATGGAATTGCACAAGCTTCAATCGGTGGGGACATCAGCGTCTCCCGTTTCAATTCTGCCTTTGCGCCTTGGCTTCTTTGCGTCTTGGCGTTGAATTCAAATAGGCTGGTTTCAGTTCAGGCCTTGGGCGGATCAATCGGATATTCCTTCGCCAAATCTTGAAAGAGCGTCTGCAACGCCTGCTCGCCTTTGAACAATGCCTGGTTGCCCAGCGGCCAGGAGTGGCCTTCGATGTTGTAGCCGTCGTCGCAGAAGACAACGTTGCCGGTGAAATGTTTTTGCGGCAGGCACATCGCGCTGATCGTTTCCGAGATGCCGTCGAGCGACGCGAATTTTTTGGTCGGCGTGTGCGCGAGGATCGAAACCGCGCGCGGGCTGTAGTGCTGGCCGTCCTCCGACCGCAGCAGATGCCGGTTCAGCGGCGTCTCCACCGTGCCGGGCGCGACGCCGTTGACGCGCACCCCGAACGGCGCAAGCTGCGCCGCCGCCGTCTTGACCAGCCCCTCGACCGCGTGCTTGGAACTGTTGTAGGCGTACGAGCCGTACAGCGAAAGCCGCGAGCCGTCGGAGCAGAGATGGATGAGGTGGCCGTGGCGGCGCGCGATCATTTTTTTGGCGAATGCCAGCGTGAGATAAAACGCGCCGGTGGTGTTGACGTTCATCACGCGCAGAAAATCCTCCGCCATCTTCTGCGGATCCTGTTTGGCGAAATCCATCGGCGAGTGATGCACGCCGGTGAAGTTGATGACCGTGTCCACGCTGGGCAGTTGCGCGAAAATTTTATCCGTCGTCGCCAGCACGTCGTCCAGCACGGTCACGTCGCAACGAAAGTCGGGTGTGATTTTTTCCGTGGTGCGGCGGCCCACGGCCACGCAGTTTGCGCCGAGCGCCGAGGCCCGTTGCCAGAAGTGGGAGCCGAGCGTGCCGGTGGCACCGAAGATGACGATATTTTGATCTTTCAACATAGGTTCAGGTTTTGAGGGTCTGGAGAATTTTACGCGCGACGTTTTGCGCGCCGCCGCCGTTCATCAGGCTCCGGCTTTTCCGGCTCATGGCCGAGCGCGTCGCCGGGTCGCGGAGAAATTCTTTCGTGCGCCCCGCAATCTGCGCGGCGGTCACACCGGTATGCACGCCGAGCGAAACGCCAATGCCAGCCTGCTCGAAAGCCCCGGCCGCTTCCGCGTGGTCGTCGCTGAGGCACAAATAAATTCCCGGCACGCCCACGGTCGCGAGTTCGTAGCCGGTCACGCAGAACGAGGCCACGGCCAGATCGGCCTGGGCCATCACACCCGCCATGTCGGCGACGTTGCGGCGGATTTCAAATTTTCGTTTCGTGCCCCGGAGAAGTTTTTCCAACGCCTCGTTGTGGCAGAACGCGCCGCCGACAATCAGGACGGTGTCAAAATCTTCGGTCAACGAATCCAGCGCCTCAACCGCCTTGAGCGTGAGGCCCGCCGGATCGCTGCCGCCCATGGTGACGAGCACGACGGGGCGCGAATTGTTTTTGGGCGGCGGAGAAAAATTTGCAAACTGCCGGCGCAACACGACCCATTCCCAGCCCGCCAGCAATTCGCCGGTGAAACCAGACCAGTTCTGCCGTTTGATTTGCGGCACGGGCGGCGAGAACACCAGGTCGCACGCGACGCGTTTGTCCTCGGGATCATCAATCGTCACCGTCAGTACACCTTGCTGCCGCCATTCCATTACCGCAGTCGGCGGGAGCGCGTCGCGAAAATCCATGACCAGCACTTCGGCGCGTTCCTCAACGAGCGCGCGGGAAATCCAGGCGCGATCCGGCTCGTCGGGCGTGGCGGGCCGGATCGCGGCGTGTCCCGCTTTTTCGATCAGTTGAAACGCCACGTCGCCGCGCCGCGTGAGAAATTTTACGTCGCAGTTTTGGCCGTCGCGCAGTTCATCGGCCAGCGCGAGGCAGCGGACGATGTGGCCGAGGCCGAGGTCCGGTGCGCCGTCGCAGCGGATCAGCACGCGCGGGGTGGTGGAGTGGATCGGCGACGTTTTCATTTGATCGGCCACAGGGCGGGATTCACCAGCCGCTCCTCGGTCAGTCCCAGACTTTCCGCCTCGGCGAGAAAATCTTTTCCAAGCGGCTGCATTTTCAAAACGGACAGCGACTGTTGCAACTCGGCTCCGGTGCGCGGGCCGATCAACACCGAATCAATCCCGGGCGAGTCCAGGCAGAACCGGACGGCGGCGGTCGGGAGGTTTTCCCACGGGACGTTCAACCGCTGCCGCGCTCGCTCTGCCGCAATTTTTAATTCGGATAATTCGACGGGCAGATGTTGCGCCTTGGCCGAAAGCACGCCCTTGAGCAAAGCCGAACGGGTCAGGATGCCGACACTGTTTTTTTTCGCGACGGGCAGGACTGTTTTCGATTTGCGCTGATCCAAAATGTTGTAGGCGATCTGGATCATGTCCACGGCGTTCGTCGCCATGGCCGCGAGCGCCTCGGCCTCGGTGTAAATCGAAACGCCGACGAAGCGGATTTTGCCAGCCTGCCGGGCGTCGCCGAGGATGCGTAAAATTTCGCCCGACTGCAAAATCTCCACGGTGGCGTTGTGAATCTGCACCAGATCCAGCGCGTCGCGCTTGACGGCGCGCAGACTTTTTTCCAACGACGCGACAATCTGGTCGCGCAGCGGAGCCGTGGAGGTTTGGGCGGGAAGGGAAACTTTGGTGGCGATGAAGCAGTCGTGCTTTTTTGCGAGCGCCTCGCCGAGCAGCGACTCGGCCACGCCGTACGCCGGGGCGGTGTCGAACAGATTGATGCCGGCCTCGACCGCCTCGTGGATGACGCGGAGGGCGTCGCGGCGTTCGGGGCGGACAAATTCTCCGGGCGCGGGCAGCCCGTAATCCGCCCCGAGCGACACGGTGCCGAGGGAAATTTCCGAGACGCGCAGATTGGTTCGGCCGAGGGGTCGGTAGTTCATGAGAAAGCTTTTATCGAGACTCGTATAATTGAGTGACGGGGCGCGGCCTTCAGGCCGCTTCACTGCCCGCAAGCACAAGGCCGTGGAAAAATTCCACCCTGCTTGCCGTTTGTGAGGTGAAGCGGCGTGAACGCCGCACCCCGATCCGGCGCGTAACCGGGTCACCCTATTATGCGAGTCTCAATAATTGTGATGTTGGTAGGGCGCGTCACTCCATGCGTGCCGATGCTGCCAATCTCGACGGCGCGCACGGAGTGACGCGCCCTACCTTTTCCAAATGAGCCTATTCTTTGGTCAACCGGAAAAAGCCTGCGTGATGCGGCGGGGTTTGCAGCAGCGTGGTGGGATCGCGTTTGGCCAGTTCGCCGAACACCGCGTCCACGGCCCGGGCGTAGCGTGCGACATCTTCGGACGTGTGCGCGAGCGAGGCCTTGAACTGACGGAAGCCGAGGAAACCGTGATCCAGCAGCGCGATGGTAAAGAACGTGTTCATCTCACGGCCATGCTGGGAGTCGAAGGCGAACGCGGCGAGCGACGGCAGGCCGGAGACTTTGATTTTTAATCCATGTTTATTCGCAGCCTCAGTCCAGACTTTTTTGACCTCGTTGCCGATGCGGATGATGTGCTCGGCCGTCTGGGTGCGCTGATATTTTTTAATCGTGGCCAGCGCCGCCGTGGGGCCAACGCGCTCCGTCCAGTTGGTGCTGGAAATGAAGGTGGATTGCGCGGCCTGCATCACCGACTCACGGCCGAGGACGACGGACATGGCGTAACCGTTGGCCATGGACTTGGCGAACACGGCGATGTCGGGATTCACGCCGTAGCGCAGATGAATGCCGCCGGCGCACATGCGGAAGCCGCTGGTGATTTCGTCAAAGATCAAGACCGCGCCGATTTCCGAGGCGAGTTCGCGCAAGGCTTTCAGGTATCCGGGCGGCGCGTCTTCGCCGCGTGCGGGTTCGATGACGATGGCGGCGATTTCCTTTTCGCGGCCGCGGATTTGCGCGCGGAGTTTTTCCATGTCGCCGGCGGGGAAGGGCAGCGCCGAGCCGCGCAGGCCGCGCGGCACGCCGGCGGGTTCGAGACCCGGCATCAGATGACCGTCCAGCGCGGCGGCTTCGCCGAGATTCGCGGCGAGATACCAGTCCGTCCAGCCATGATAGCCGCTGAAGAGAATGAGGTCGCGCTTGGTGGACGCGCGGGCGATGCGGACGGAGATGGACATGGCCTCGCCGCCGCCGCGCGCGAAGCGGACCATCTGCGCCCACGGATGCATTTGCGTGAGCGTTTCGGCAAGCTGGACTTCCTCGACGCAGTTCAACGTGCAGTTGACGCCGTTGCGGATCGAGGCGATGACCGCTGCGTCCACTTCTTCATCTGCGTAG
>JANYDP010000251.1 GCA_025363535.1 Verrucomicrobiota bacterium
GCAAGGCCGGTTCAAACGCAGCGGCCAATCCTGGGCCCCACTGGGCTTGCGGCACCTGTGCGCCTTGATCGAAGCACGCCAAAACGGTCATTGGGATACTCTCTGGAATCACTAATCGGGGGTACCTTCAAAATGCACACCGATGACAATGGCGTAGTTGTCCGCGATGTCTTTGTTGCCGGCAACGGTGTAGAATGCCTTCGTGACATTGTGCATTGCGGGCCAGATGTAATTGGCGTGCAGCCGCAGTAGCAGTTCGAAAATGCGCGCGTAGGTGGTCGGGCCGATCTGACCCGAAGGATCAAATGTCTGTTCTGCCCAGGGATTCAGTCCCCAATCCTCGTCGTTCAGAAAGATGCCGCGATACTTTACGCCGGGCGAAGATTCGGTGTAACTGCCGCCGCCGACATAAATCGCTGTCCGCTGAATCACCGGCACGTCGCCCCACCAATACCACGGCGAAATGCCGATAGCTTCCGAAAGCCCGAAGACGCCAAACGCCGTCCCGCGCCGGTCGCTGCCAGCGATCACCAACGCGCGACCCACTCCGGCGACGGGATTGGTTACGACTACCGCCATGTAGGATTCCCATTGTCCCTGAATGAAGGCGACGTTGATTTTCCCCGCTGCGATCAATCCATCAATCAACACGCTCTTCCCAATCGTCCCGATGAAAATTGCGTTGGATGTTACTGCCGGAGTGTTGCTGGAAAGAACTGGCGTCAGGCTCGTCACCCGCTGCACATCATCGCGCAGCGCAGTCCCGGCGATGGCAACCGCAGTTGCATCGTTGCTGCTGAAGTAAATCGGCGCTGCCTGCCCGGCCACAACTAGCGGCAGCGAGCCGGCGGCGTTGGTTTCGGCGAGTGGCAGAAATGGCGCGGAGAAAAATGGCCCGGCGGAAGCGAGCACCGTCAGCGCAATCGTCGGCGACGCCGTGCGGCCTTGAGCGTCGCTCACGCTGACATTCAGATTCACGCTGCCGGGTGCGGTGTTGGAGGACACAGTCGCGTTGAAGGAAAAAACATTGTCGCCGGCTGTCACGTCACCGTGCGTGCCGTGATCGTAAAAAATTTGCGCAAGAGAACCGCCGATGGGAGTCAGCTTCGCCGTGACCGCGATGCCTGTGCTGGCCGGGCCAGCGGCGGGAGTCACCGCAACCGTCAGCAACGTGGATTGGTTGGTCGCGACGACGAAGGGGCTGGCCGCACCCACGCCGAAAATGTTGACGCTAACCACCGCGATGGTTCCATTCACGGAAAGTTTGTTCGTTCAATACAAATTAGAACTCGGCAACGGCGGCAGCGGTGCAACACTGAACGAGCCACTGACCGGCGTGCTGAAGAGTGCGAAGGTGTCGCCCGCAACCAAATTCGTTGAACCAATATTGTTCACGGTCAAAGTCGCACCCGCATTGGCGATGACTGTTGGCGCAACGAGCCGGTCGCTGTTGGTCGTAGCGGCACGGTCAATTTTCATTACCACTGCGCCGGACACCGTGGCCGTGCCGCCGACCGTGAGCGTGCCGAGCGCAGCCGTCAGCGCACCACGCGTGGCCGTGCCCGGAGCCAAGTTGCCACCGACCTGCACTGCGACCGGCCCGCCGATGGAGCCGCTGCCACCGAGTGTCGCACTGTTATTGACGGTCGCGGCCGCGCTGCCAATGGAACCGTTGACGAGCAAAGTCCCGGTGTCCACGGTCGTGGTGCCGGTGTAAGTGTTGGCCGCAGCCAGCACCACGGTGCCGACATCCTGGCCATTGTTCACAGTCGTTCCGCCGATCTGGAGATTGCCGCTGCCACTGATCGGAGCATTCACGAAAAGCGTTTCCGAGGCGGTGGACGAGCCTAAAGCACCAAGATAATTAATGGATCCGAGATTCATCGTAATGCTGCCGCCCAATGTTTCCGTGAGGTTGTCGAGCGCGTTGGCAAAATCCACCAAGCCACCGTTGATGATCAGATTGGGAACCGTCATGGCCTGCGCGCCGGGCCTTTCATGATGAAGCGTCCGCCAAGATCAATGGACAGCGCGGCTCCGGCGAAGGTGTAAGTTCCGGTGTCTGCCGGTGAACGCAGCGCAAAAGTCCGCGTGAAATAACCGTTGGCGACCGACGGCGGATTGCCGGCCAGCCAGGTGCCGGCGGAGTTGAAACCGGAGGTGGCCTTGCCTGACAGGAAAATGTTTCGGAACATGGAACTTGCGGGTTGGAAAAACCATCCATTGTTTGCAACGGTTGAGTTTTCGGACACTACGAGTTTGTCACGGTTGGCCTTTGATCTTGTTGCAAAACCATGGCGAGTTTTGAATGCGAACCATCCACTTGGATCTTTATTTTACAGGAAATTGTATGGCTTTAATTTGTGTGGCGACGATTTTTCTCCGGCCGGTTTTGAATGGGCTTTCCTATATTCTCCCGGTGTTTGTCCGTAGATTCTTTTGAACATCACGCTCATGTATTCCGGGTGCTCAAAACCACAAAGCCCAGCGATGTGTTCGAGGGTGAAATCAGTTCCGATGAGCAGTTCTTTCGAGCGTCGCATCTGGACGGCCTGGATTTCGGTTTGCGGAGAACGATTCAGATGTTGCCGGAACTTTCGTTCCAACGACGTGCGGGACACCCGGACGTGTTGCTGCACATCCGCCACCGAGCAACCGCCGAGCGCCTGGTCGCGAATGAAACGCATCGCCATCATCACCACGCGATCTTCCACCGCCAGTGATTCGCTGGAACGCCGCGAAACGACATGAATGGGCGGAATCTGAATCTTTTTTATCGGAGCCGAACGATGGGTCATCAGATGATCCAGCAGCTCGGCGGCGCGATAGCCAATTTGTTCCGAGTCTGGCTCGACGCTGGAAAGCTGCGGACAGCATAGCTCGCAAAGGATTTCCTCGTTGTCCACGCCGACCACCGCGACTTTTTCTGGAACCATGATGCCAGCGCGATTACACGCATCGAGCACATGAAGGCCGCGAACGTCATTGCAGGCCATCAATGCCAACGGTTGCGGCTGCTCTTTGATCCAATTTTCGAGATTGGTCAAGTCCTTGTCCCAACGCTGAACTTTGGGGCCGCGCCAGGGCGATTCATAAACGGACAACGAAAACCCGCGCGCCTCGATTTCCTCCCGGAATCCATCACGACGTTGAGCCGCCCAAAGTTCATCGCTAAAGCCAGCGTATGCAAAAAAGCGATGGCCGCGATCCAATAAATGCTTCGCCGCCAATTTGCCAATCGCGACATGATCCGAACCAACCCACGGCAGCCGCAGATTATTGAACAGGTCGTTCAAGTCCACGACCGGCACGCCCATTTGGCGAAATTGCTTCGCCAACGCCGGGTCGGTGGGGCGACTCAAAATTCCGTCCCAATTTCCGGAGGACAACCACTTGGGCGGACGCGTGCCGAGTTCATGTTGTTCCAGAAAAACCGACCAAGGTTGGTGATAGCGCTGGTAGCGCCCAATGCCATTGACGATCCGGCGGCCGTAGATGGCGGAGGTTTCGATGATGAGCGCGATTTTCGGCGGTGTGTTCATAGCGACTTCCGCGCCGGTATTTTGGCAGCGGCAAAATACATCAATTTGTTGTGGGTTGAAACTTACCAATGCGATTTTATTAAAAAAAATTTATTTTGCAATCGTTTGCTACCATTAGATTTTGTGCAGATCTGAACGTTTGGACGGCTTTTGGCACGACTGGCAAGAAAACTCAAAACATTGGCCGTCAAAACTCATGGTCAAATTTTTGTGGTCGTCTATGGTTGACCACGTTCCAACGAAACCAATGCAACCAAACAGCTATAAAAGTATTCCAGCCAGACGTATCAGTTTTGATGCCTTCAGCTTGAAAGCGATTGGGTTGAAAAAACAAAAATCCGCTTTCACGTTGATCGAACTACTGGTCGTGATCGCCATCATCGCGATTCTTGCCGCCATGCTGTTGCCCACTTTGAGTCGCGCCAAGGTGAAGGCCCAGGCGATTCAGTGCCTGAGCAACCATCGGCAGTTGGGTTTGGCTTGGATCATGTATGCCGGTGATAACAGGGATTACTGCTGCCTGAATGCGATGGGTTCTCCCGGGGCCACGTTTCCAAATTGGGTGTTGGGCTGGGAGGATTTCACCGTTAACAACTCGCAGGACACCGATGTGAACATGATTAAACAGGGGCTTTTATGGCCGTATAGCCAAGGCCCGGGAATTTATAAATGTCCCGCCGACAATTACGATTGCGTGCAAGGCGGCACAAAACTACCACGTCTGCGCAGCAATTCCATGAACGCGTTCATCACCGGCGGGGCTAATAACGCAGACACTGCCGCCTATAAAAACTCCTATCGTTATTATATCAAAATGTCGGACATCAGGGATCCATCGCCGGTGAATCTCTGGGTGATTACGGATGAACATCCCGACAGTATCAACGACGGTTGGCTGGTCGTTGATCCAACGACGACGACTTCATGGAGCCGCGATTTGCCAGGGAGTTATCACGATCATGCCAATTCTCTCACCTTTGCGGACGGCCATTCGGACTTGCATAAATGGCTGGAGGGAACCACCAGCGCACGCGTCATTCAGTTTGAGCATGGAGGTTATCCGGGCACTTCGCCGGTTGACCGCGACATCCAATGGATGATCAGCCACAGCACGTCGCATCTTTGAAAAATATTTTTGATTAACAACGCAATTATTTTGGCAAACCAAAAAAAAGTCAGTCGCAACAAAAAGCTAATCCATACGCCCTACTTAAAAATATGTCCCAGTCTATACCATCTAACTGCCGGGTTCCCTCATTCGTGGGGAACAAACAAATCAAATTCACCGAGAAACCAGTTCCCCAGCCGAGGCCGGGGCAACTGTTGTTGCGCGTTCAAGCCAACGCCCTTTGCGGTTCGGAGAAGCCGCAATTTTTTGATGGCACTCCCACCACGCCCGGACACGAAGCCGCTGGGACGATAGTAGCCGCCGGTGCCGGCACGCACACGGCAGTCGGAACGACCGGCGTCGTATTCCTGATGGATTTTTGCGGCCAGTGCCGTTCGTGCAAACTCGGTTTCACCAATCAATGCCTCTCGAAACGCGGCGACATGGGCTTCAACAAAGATGGCGGCTATGGCCAGTATGAGTTGATCCACGAAAGTATTTTCTTTGCTGCACTCGGTTTCTCGGCCACGGAAGCCACGCTGCTGCTGGACATCATGGGCACGGGCGGTCATTCGATTGAGCGTTGCCAGTTGATGCGGCCCGATATTGAATCGTTGCTCGTGCTCGGTGCCGGGCCGATTGGCCTCGGCGTTCTGATGATGGCGAAAATCATCCTCGGCAATCATGTGAAAGTTTATCTCACGGATATTGTTTCTTATCGCTTGAAGCTCGCGGAACAATTGGGCGGTCTCCCGATCAATGTTGCCAAAGGTTCCATCAAAGACGGCCTGAAGTCGCACGGTGCGGATGCGGCCGACATGGCGGTGGACACGAGCGGCAAACAGGTCGCGCGTGAGGAAGGACTTCGCGCGCTGGCGCAACGCGGCTCGTTGATTTGCGTCGGCCACGGCGAAGGCATTGCGTTGAAAATTTCCCCGGACATCATCGCGCCGGAACGCAGTGTGGTGGGGAGTGAATATTTCCGCTTTGATGAATTGCCCGCCAACTTGCGCCGCTTGACGCAGCATCGCGCTTATCTCAACCAAATCATCACGCATCGTTTCGGTGTGGATGAAATTCAAAAATCCTTTGAACTCTTCTTTGCAGGCGAAACCGGCAAAGTCATCATCGAGCAATGAAAAAATTATCCAAAATCAAAGCGGTGCTCGTCGGCGCGGGCGGCTGGGGACTGCAACACGCGCGCATTTTATCGCAACGTTCCGACGTGGAATTCTGCGCCATCGCGGGGCGCACCTTGGGAAAAACCAAAACGCGCGCGGCGCAATTTGGCGTTCGTGCTTACACGAACATCGCGGAGATGCTCAAACAGGAGCAGCCCGATCTGGCGTTTCTCTCGCTGCCGAACGACGGACATTTCGCGCCAACGATGGAAGTGATTCGCGCCGGTGTGCCGTTGTTTGTCGAGAAGCCACTGGTGTTTGATTTGAAAGAAGCGGACAAGCTCATTGCCGAAGCAGCGAAGCGAAAACTTTTCTTCGGCATCAATTTTAATCACCACTACGCGCGGTCCGTGGCGCTGGCGCATCATGCCATCAAGCAAGGACGGCTCGGTGAATTGACTTTTGCGACCTGGCGTTTTGGTGGCGAGGGCGGCCTGAGCCATCCGTTCAACAACTTGCTGGAGACGCAGTGCCACGCCTTTGATATGCTGGAATTTCTCTGCGGTCCGATTGATTCGGTGATGGCGCAGATGACCGACAAAACCAAGAACGGATTTTTTCGCACAATGGTTCTCGCGTTGCATTTCAAGAACGGCGCGGTCGGAAGTTTGGTCGGCTCTTACGATTCTTCTTACGCCTACCCCGACACACATCGCGTAGAAATCAACGGCACGAAAGGCCGCATCGTCATTGAAGATACGGTCCGTCGTTACACCTTCAACGCCGCCGGTTCGGAGACGGCTGAAGTTTGGCAGTCCGGTTATTTCAATGACCGCGACCGCGATTTTTATCTGACGTTCGACCGTCACATGGATCACGTCATGGACGCTTTCAAGTCCGGCAAGCAACCGCCCGTCCATGCCCGTGCCGGACGACGCGCGTTGCAACTCGCGTTCGCGGCGATCAAATCATTTGAGTCCGGCAAAAAAGTTTCCGTGCCGGTGGATTCATTTGAACCGGCGGCATCGCCCGCGATTTTGCCGCCGCCGCCGAATCCGTAGGTGCGCTGGATTTGTTTCATGAAAATACCTGCATTGATTCTTTTGGCCGCGCTCACGCCCGGTTTGCTTTTCGCGCAGACGGAAAAAATTCAGCGACTTACTGCGGTGCCGATCCAGCAGGTGCAGATTGACGATGCGTTCTGGTCGCCGAAGCTTGCCGTCTGGCGCGAGGTGACGATTCCCGATTGCTTCGACAAATTTGATCGCGATGGGACGCTGGACAATTTCGACAAGGTTCGCGACGGCAAAGGCGAACATCGTCAAGCGCCTTGGTTTGATGGCTTGCTTTACGAAATGATTCGCGCCGCGTCGGATTTTCTCGCGGCCAAACCGGACGCGAAACTCGAAGCGCGGCTCGACAATTACATCGAACACATCGCGGCGGCAGCGGCCAAAGATCCCGACGGCTACATCAACACCTACACGCAATTGCAAGAGCCGACGCATCGTTGGGGCGCGAACGGCGGCAACGACCGCTGGCAGCATGATCTCTACAACGCCGGTGCGCTGGTCGAGGCCGGAGTGCATTACTATCGCGCGACCGGCAAAACGAAGTTGCTCGAAGTCACCGTGAAGTTTGCCAATCACATGGCCGCCGTGATGGGGCCGCCGCCGAAACAAAATCTGATTCCCGGTCACGCGTTGGGCGAGGAGGCGCTGGTGAAATTGTATCAGTTGTTTCAAGAACAGCCGCAGCTCAAGTCGCGCTTGTCGGTGAAGGTTGACGAGCGGCGTTATCTCGAGCTGGCACAATTTTGGATTGATGCGCGCGGTCATCACGAAGGCCGAAACAATTACGGCGCTTACGATCAGGATGAAATTCCCGTGGTGCAGCAACAGACCATCGAAGGTCACGCGGTGCGCGGAATGTTGTTGTGCAACGGTCTGGTCGCCGCCGGTGTCGTCGCAAATCGCCCGGAGTATTTAACCACCGCGCAAAAGCTGTGGACGAACATGGTCACGCGCCGCATGTATCTGACGGGCGGCGGCGGTGCGATCGCGAACGATGAGAAATTTGGTGATGACTATGTTTTGCCGAACACCGGCTACGCGGAAACGTGCGCGGCGGTGGCGGCGGCATTTTTTCACGAGAACATGAATCTCGCGTTTGGCGATGCGAGCTATGCCGACCAATTGGAACGCGCGCTTTACAACGGCGTGTTGAGCGGCGTGGGCGGCAGCGGCAATTGTTACTTCTACGAAAATCCGCTCGAAGTGACCGCGCAACATCGGCGTTGGGACTGGCATCCGTGCCCGTGCTGCCCGCCGATGTTTCTCAAGGTGATGGGCGAATTGCCCGGCTACATCTACGCGCAAAATACTGAAGGCGTTTTCGTGAATCTTTTCATCGGCAACCAGGCGAATCTCGTCGTGAACCACACCAAGGTCGCGCTGCAACTCACCACGCAATTTCCGTGGGCCGGCGACGTGAAATTGAAAATCACTCCCGAACGCGCTGCGAAGTTCGCGTTGAATTTCCGTCTGCCGGCTTGGTGCAACGATCCCGAAATCCGCGTGAACGGTCGCGCGTTGAAAAAATTTAATTTGCTGCACGGTTACGCCCGCATCGAACGCGAATGGAAACGCGGCGACACGGTTGAACTGACGATGCCGATGCCGGTGCAACGCGTTTACGCCAATGCGAAAGTCGAGGCGGATCAAGGCCGTGTCGCGTTGCAGCGCGGGCCGCTGGTGTATTGCCTGGAGGGAAATGATAACGGCGGAAATCTCCACAATCTGGTGATTCCGCCGGATGCAAAATTCACCGCTGAGAAGCGCGCTGATTTACTGGGCGGTGTGACGGTCGTTCGCGGAAATGCGCTCGCACTGCATCAAGCAAATTCGGCAGACTCACTTTACCAACTGAGTTCCACCGTGCCGGGCGCAACGAATGTCGAGTTCACGGCCATTCCGTTTTTTGCCAACGCAAATCGTCAGCCGAGCGAGATGATGGTGTGGATTGCTGAGTCGCCGCAAAAAGCCAGCGCGTTACCGCCGCCCACCATCGCCAGCGAGGCCAAGGCTTCCGCTTCACATTGTTTCGCTAACGACACGACCGCCGCGCTCAACGATCAGCTTTTACCAAAATCATCAGACGACAAACAGATTCCCCGCTTCACTTGGTGGGATCATCGCGGCACCAAGGAGTGGGTCCAATATGATTTTGAAAAAGCGCAGACGATTTCCTCGACGGAAATTTATTGGTGGGACGAGCGACGGCTGAAAGCAAATTGCCGCGTGCCGCAATCGTGGCGTTTGCTTTACAAAGAAGCCGCGACGTGGAAACCCGTCAGCGACGACTCGGACTGGAAGCCCGTGCCGGATGCCTCCGCGTATGGAACGGAAACAGACAAGTTCAATCGTGTCACATTTACGCCGGTCACGGCGAAAGCCTTGCGGATCAAGGTGCAACTTCAGCCTGAATGGTCGGGCGGAATTCTTGAATGGCAAGTCAAGTGAACCGTTTCGCATAAATATTACATTGTGAAATCTGCGCAAAAGTCGTTGTCGGTAGTGGGACAGGCTTCCAGCCTGTCCAGTTTCTTTGGAAGACACAGAGCAACTCGACAGGCGAGACGCCTGTCCCACCATTTTTGCAAAAGTCTCATCATGATAAAAAAAATTCTATTTGCAGTCACTGTGTTTTGCCTCGCGAAAACTCTGGCGATTGCCAACGAAGCCGCCATCACTATTCATGCCGATCAGGTGTTGCACACCAACTCCCCGTATCTTACTGGCGCGTGCATTGAGGATGTGAACCACGAGATTTACGGCGGCATTGACAGCCAGATGATTTTTGGCGAGAGCTTTGCCGAGCCTGCCGTGCAACTGCCGTTGAAAGGATTCACGGCTTACGACGGCCGCTGGACGCTGGCTGAGGAAGGTGGCCTTCAAGGCGTCGGCGGTGGTGGTGCGAAAATTATTCTGGCTGGTCCGGCAATTGCCGAAGGTGAGATCAGTGTGGATGTGAAATTGACCGAGACTACCGGTGGCAACGGAGGTTTGATTTTGAAGGTCAACGATGCCGGCAAGGGAGCGGATGTTTTCACCGGTTACGAAATTTCGCTGGAACGTCCGGGGTTTCTGGTGGTCGGCCGCCATCGTCAGAACTGGGAGCCGATTCGTCGCGTGCCTTGCGAAGTGCCCGTGGGCGAGTGGATGACTTTGACCGTGCGGTTGAAAGCCAAATCATTTGAGGTGCTGGTGAATGGCCGAAGCGTGACGCAATTTGAAGACACGGAGCATCCGCTTGAATCCGGCGCGGTGGGCCTGCGTCTCTGGCAGCACAAAGTTTTGTTCCGCAATTTTTCCGTCAAAACGGACGGGGCGGAGCAAAAAATTTCTTTTGAATATGACAACCGGGGCAATCCAGCCGACGCCGTCAGCGGGATGTGGCGACCGATTCGGCAAGGAGAGGCTGACGGAAGTTTTACGCTGGTGACGCAAAATGTTTTTTCAGGCAAGCA
>JANYDP010000254.1 GCA_025363535.1 Verrucomicrobiota bacterium
GAGCAGTTCGAGTTCGGCGGCGTTGACGCTGGAATGTTCGCGGGGGTTGTCGCGATACCACCAATAAAAGACCAGCGCCCAAACCACCCCGAGCGCGGCGAAAATAAAGAAGGCCGTGCGCCAGCTCACAAACGCCATCACCGCCACCACAAGCAACGGAGCCGAGGCGCCACCCCAGCGGGCGCCCATCCACATCAAGGCTTGGGCGCGGGTGCGGTCGCGGGTCGGCAGCCACGCGCTGAATGCCTTGGTAAGATTCGGGAAACAACCGGCTTCGCCCGCGCCGAACAAAAACCGTGTGGCGATCATGGTGGAATAATTCCACGCCAGACCGGTCGCCGCCGTGAAACACGACCACCACAAAACCACCCGCATCAGCACGCGCCGCGCACCGATCTTGTCGCCGAGCCAGCCGGTGGGGATTTCAAACAGCGCGTAGGCGAAGGTGAAGGCGGAAAAAACGTAGCCCATTTGTTTGGCAGACAGTCCCAGGTCTTTGGAAATGTTCGGTGCCGCTTGCGAGATGCAGACGCGGTCAATGTATTGGATGATCGCCAGCGCAATGGCAAAGACGATGACCCAGTAGCGGGCGCGCGTGGCCGGGGCGGACGGAGCAGCGGGGTTGGTCATCGCGCAGATTGTGCTTGGTACCAACGCCGGGCGTCAATCTCAGAGCTGCTGCGGAATGAAGCGGATTCAAAAAACAGTGGGCGTACCGGGGTAACGGCTTTTTGAAAAAACGGACTCGTCCCCGAAAAACTCCCACTCACCGGCAGAGCCGTCCGATCTTGTCATTGCCGCATCGTGGAATGAACTTGTCCAGGCTAAGGCTTCCGACCGCTTTCGCCGATAAAAACTCATGACCGTGTTTGCCAAAAACAAAAAACGACTGGCGGAACCACCGCACACAGCGATATTTTCTCCGTAGCACTTGCACCATGAAGATCACCGAAATCCTGATGGCGGAACACGCCGTGTTCCACAATTTGTTTGACCACATCGAGGCCGTCGCACCGCAACTGCGCACGTTGGCCGAGGTGAAAGCCTTGGCTGCCGTCGTGGAAAAGGTGCATGAGCCGCACTCCCAAACCGAGGACGATTTGTTCATCGAGCCGCTGGAGCATTGCTTCGACCAGATGGGGCAGAAGGAAACGTTTCACGACGAGCACGAGCAGATCGAGGCAAAGCTGGCCAAGGTTCAGAGGGCCAAGACCGTGAAGGAAGCCAAAAAGATTTTGCTCGGCGCCATGGCCGCCTGCCGCAAGCATTTCGATAAAGAGGAACGCATCGTATTTCCCATGGCCGAGCGGATTCTGAAAACCAAGACCCTGGTCGAATTGGGAAGGCAATGGCTTCAGCGGCGCGACGCGAAGTCGCGCTAACGCCATTCCTCCAGCGCGGCATTCACCGCCGCGACGAGCGCATTGACGCGGGTGGGCAGCGGAAAATCCGACGGCGCTTCGAGCGTGTAGCTTTGACGGGTTTTATTTTGCAACAGCCAGAAGGCTTCCGGCCACAATGGCCGGGTGGCGGGATCAAGACTGGGATTGATGATGCCACCTTTGGCTTCACGGGTTTCAATTACCGGCGACAGATCAATCGGGCAGACGGGCGTCACCGCCTCAATCATTTTTCCGGCCAGCGACGGGCGCTGGTCAGGATTCAATTCGTAAAGATAAAAACCGCGCGACTCCCAATCCTCGTGCAGGCAAAACGTGACCGTGAATTCCGGCTGGCGTTCAAGCCAGCGGATGTGCGCGGCGATCTCGCTGGTTTCAGCGTGGCGATAATCGCGGTTCAAATCCTTGCGCCCGTCGTTCTCGCGGGAATTCAAAACAAAACCGGTCGGGTTGAGGCAGGGGAGCAACCACACTTCGGCGGAATCCGGCCAGCGGTTTTCCGTCAGCAACCGCAGCGCGGCCAGCGGCCCGGCGGGTTCGTCGCCATGAATGCCGGCGCTGAGGTAGATGCGTGATCCGCAACCCGTGATCCGTGACGGGCGATGCAGCGCGAACAATTCCAGGTCGCCAATTTTGTAGAACAGTTCGAAGGTCCAGCCGTGTGTTTGCGCGGCGGCTTTGATGTCGCGCAGCACGGCGCGAATATCAAGAGTCTCGCCGAAATAGCCGCCCAGATTTTTGCCGAGTCGTTTCATCTCGGACCATTGCTGCCACAGAATTTTTCAACCAGCAATAAAATCCCGGGCTAGTTTTTGATCCAGACCGTTGATTTGCCCACTGCACTACCGCGTGCCCGCCGGGTTTGGACGGCGGCATTTGTGGAGGCACCCTCGGTTGCGCCACCCGAGTAATCAATGGCGGAATTTCCCGCCGTCCCGCCAGCATTGGCGTCGGCGAGCCGGTTGTTCCGGGCATAGTTTGGAATCGCCAGCAGCGGACTGCCGTCCTGCCATTGCCCTTTGATGGTCATCACACCACTAAGCAAATCACCGCGCCACACAGCGGTCAGCGGGGCAGGGCCGATGGGCTGGTTGATGTCGGACTGATCCACTTGTTCGACGTTGTAAATCAGCGGGCCGTAGCGCAACGCCATCCGGCCCCGGTCCGCCGCAATTTTTTCATCGGGCTTCACGCGCTGGACTTCCATCGGCAGCACCAGATCAATCTTGTCTCCAGTCTGCCATTCGCGCGTGATGACGGCGTAACCATTTTCAATTTTCGGCGTGACGGATTTTCCGTTCACCACGAGCGAAGTGATTCCGATGACAGTCGGCGTCGGCGTGTAGAGTTCGCTCGTGGTGCGATTGGGTACGCGGACATGGAGGGCAAAGGTCTTCGACTGCGCGGGGTTGACCGTGATGGAAACATGGCCGCTCCACGGATAATCCGTCTTCTGAACCATCTCGACATCGGTGCCTGCGACATTTTCCACCTTGATCTTGCCGCCGATAAAAAGATTCACGAAGAGGCCGTCCGCGCCTTTCACGTAGGTCCAGGTGGGAATCATCAGCAAGGTGCGGGGAATGTTGCCGACGCAGCAGGGGCAGACGTGCCAGGGATAGCGCGGCTTGTTTTCGACGAGCGGGTTGTCGTAGTAAAAGTTTTTGCCGTCGAGATCGAGCGAACCCAGTAGTGCGTTGTACATCGTCTCCTCGTAAAGGTCGGCGTACTTGGCGTCGTGATAGGCAAGGTTCATTTTGTATTGGAAAAAAATCAGGCCGCAACTGGAGCACGCCTCGCAATAGGCCTCGTTGC
>JANYDP010000264.1 GCA_025363535.1 Verrucomicrobiota bacterium
ACACATTTGGGATTGCCGGACACGACGGAGGTTCATTTGCGACTTGCCGCTGGTGAATCGGTTGTTCTCCGCGCCTTCGGCGAGAAAAAAGTGCAAGGCCCGGCGTGGCCATACTGGCAAACAAGTGGCATTCCCGAAGAAATTTCCGGAACTTGGAATGTAAATTTCACACAAGGCGGTCCGGTGTTGCCGGCCAATTTTCAAACCGCCAAGCTCGCCTCATGGACGACGTTCCCCGACACGAACTGCCAAGCCTTCGCCGGCACCGCGAAATACGAAATCACTTTTGCCGCGCCAAATTCCGCATCGAAAAATTTTGAGTTGAATCTCGGCGACGTGCGTCAGAGCGCGCGGGTGCGCGTGAACGGCAAGGATTACGGCACGCTCATCACGCCGCCGTTCCGCGTGGTCGTGGACAACTTGAAACGCGCTGGCAACACGCTCGAAGTGGAAGTCACCAGCGTGGCCGCCAACCGCATCCGCGACCTCGATCGGCGCGGCGTGCCGTGGAAAACCTTCCGCGACATCAACATCGTGGACTTGAACTACAAACCCTTTGACGCCTCTCGCTGGCCGCTCACCGACTGTGGTTTGCTCGGCCCGGTCACGCTGACGCCGGTCGTTTCAACCCACTGACCAAACAATCAGGCATTTCATTTCCCACCGCATTTTTGAACCAACCGCTCCCGTGAAAACATTTAACCTTGTATCCTTCGCCACCCTGCTGGCCACGGCCCTGCCCACAAACGCCAACGTCACCCTGCCCCACCTCTTCGGTGACGGCATGGTGCTCCAGCGCGGTCAGCCGGTGCCCGTCTGGGGCTGGGCCAATCCGGGCGAGCGCGTCGCTGTGGAATTCGCCGGCCAGCGCAAGCGCGCGACGACAGGCGGTGATGGAAGATGGGAAGTCCGGCTCAATTCTTTGAAGGCTTCAGCACAACCGGCGGAATTGAAAATCACCGGCGCAAATCAGATCACTTTGACCAACATTCTGGTCGGCGAAGTCTGGCTTTGCTCCGGCCAGTCGAACATGGAAAAGCCGATTGGCACGCGGCCCGGACAAAGACCCACGCGCAATTATTTGCAGGAACTGGCGGCGGGAGATTGCCCACAGATCCGTTTGTTTCTCGTCAAGCCCGCGATGTCCGACACGCCGGTCAAGGACATCAAAAGCGACTGGCACGTTTGCAGTTCAAATTCCCTGGAGCAGACCAAGTTCTCCGCCATCGGCTATTTTTTTGCGCGCGAAGTTCAAACGGAACTGAACGTGCCGATCGGTCTGGTTGAATCCAGTTGGGGTGGCACACGCATCGAACCATGGACGCCGCCGGTGGGATTCGATTCCGTGCCGAAGCTCAAAGACCTCGCGATCCCCAAGGCTCCAACGGGAACGAATAAGCCCGCCAACACGCAGCCGATGATCATCTACAACGCGATGATTGCGCCGGTGGCGGGCTTCGCCATTCGCGGCGCGCTGTGGTATCAGGGCGAATCCAACTGCATGGGCGAGCATCCCGACGGCGCGATTTACACGGACAAGCTGGCCGCCTTGATCAACGGCTGGCGCGAAGTGTGGAGACAAAAGCGGCTGCCTTTCTATTTCGTGGAGATTGCACCGTTCCATTATTTCGAGTCGAAGACGCCGCGCGTGCCGACGGCGGACGCGCTGCCGGAATTTTGGGAGGCCCAAACCCGCGCGCTGAAAATCTTCGACACCGGCATGGCCGTCGTCACCGACCTCGTGGAAAACCTGAACGACATTCATCCGACCCAAAAGAAGGAAGTCGGTCAGCGCCTCGCGAAACTCGCGCTAGCAAAAACCTACGGCAACAAATCCGTCGTGTGCGAAGGGCCGATGTTCCAGTCGGTGAAGTTTGCGAAAGGCCGGGCGATTCTCACTTTCGCTCACGCCGAGGACGGATTGGTGAGCCAGGACGGCCAACCGCTGACTTGGTTCACCGTTGCGGGTGCGGATGGGAAGTTTGTGGAAGCCGAAGCGAAAATTGAAGGTGGCCAGGTTGTCGTCCAAGCTGCGAGCGTGGCCGAGCCGAAGGCCGTGCGCTTTGCATGGAATGAAGGGGCGCAGCCGAATCTTTTCAACGGTGCCGGTTTGCCCGCCAATCCATTTCGCTCGGACGCGCCTTCGACGACCCCGCGAGGACATTAATTTTCAACCCCAAGGCCGACTCATCCGGTGAACCAGGTGGTCGAACCGAGGGTTCTTCTCTCTCCTCCCCCCCGCAGGGGGAGAGGGGGGCTTGCTGCTCAAAGTCCGGGGAGTCGTCCGGTAGTTTCTTACTCACGCTGCGTTTGATCCAGGATTGACGCTTGACGGCTGCGCGCTGGCGAATACCGTGCCGATGTGAGAGCCATTTTCCTTCATGTACGCTGCAACAGAAAACCACAACCACCGGTTTTATGAGACGTTCGATTGCGATTATGCTGCTGTTGCTCGCGGGAATTATCGACGTGTATTCGGCCGGCCCGGGCGGCGGTGGCCGTAAGCGGTTGGGCGGCTATGACGATTCGCTCAAGGACAACCCGCAGGCAGATTATTGGGCGGTGTGGCGCCGGTTCAAAATGAGCACCGATGAGCTGACAAAAACCATCGGCGCAACCAATGCCGAAGCCGCGGCGTTGCTGGAGCAAATCCAGACCAACGTGCATTACCTCGATGACAAGTGGGATGTCTGGTTCAAGCAGCACAAGCAGCCCCAGGCCTATTCAATCCACGATGATTACCTCACCAGCCTGCGGACCGACCTCCGGCTCCTCACGAATGCAAAAAAAGAAAAAGACGGAGCCAGGGCTTTGGGCATGGTGCGCGACGCGGCGCTCGACATGCAGATCAAAGCGGACAACTGCCGAAATTCCAGCGACGGCCTCGGCAAGGAAATCCGCGTCAAGGTCCACACGAAGTCGGGCGACCAGGAGATCGGCGGCTACGAGGTTTATTTTGTGTCGAAGGGCATGTTCGACGTGAAGAGCGCGCACGACCGGTTCCCTCGGCAAAGCAGTCCGACCGATGAGAAAGTCCTCTGTCCCGGCGGCTACGCCATGTGGGCGCGCAAGAAAAATTTCACAAGCGAACCGATCACCCTGCACATCGGCGGACGCGGTGAAACCAAAATTGAGGTGGACATCCCGGTGCCCGCCGAACCGTGACAACCCTCCCACCGCCCCGATCAAAATGCCAGCGCGCTCTGACATCCAAAAATGGCTGCAACAGTCCCGCAAAAGCTGGCTCGTGCTGGCGCAAGGAGCGTTATGGATCGGCGGAGTTCTCGGCGGCTTTCTGCTGCCGCCGCCGGTCGGTGTTTTGCCCAGCGACGAAAAAATCTGGCTGCACCTCGGCCAGTTCATCGTGGCCGTCGTACTCGGTCTGATTTTCTTCGCCGCGCAGCGCTGGAACCAGCCGCGGCACGCCCTCAAGTGGTGCGGTGTGGCGCTACTGTTGCTGGCCGTCGGCATCGCGGCGTTTTTCCGCTACCAGCAATTGACGTTCGCCTGGACGGGCATTTACGACGGGGACAAAGTGGTCATCGGCTCCGACTACACGCCGCACGGGCAATCCTACGTGGAACAGAATCCGAAAATTTCCGGCGAGGAATTGATCTCTGATTTCGCCGGCAAGACCGAGGAAATTTGGACGCCTGCTTCCATCAGCCGCCGCCGCTTGATGCTCGCGGCCACCTTCGAAAGCTGCCTGCCGTTGTTCACCATCTGCCTCATCGCCGTGGTGCAGGCGGTTCACTGCGGCGGTGCCCGGAAGACCCGACGCAAGCCGGTCAAATGATTCCGGCGAGGCCGCAGCTCGCACGCGGCGCGGGAATGAAATCATTGAAACCTATTGGTGCTGGCCGGCATCCGTGTTAAAACAAACGCATGGCGCACCGAGCGGACAGCCTTCAACGGGAACAGATGACGGCTCCCCAGCCGTTCGGCCGCTATTATCTGCGGGAGATGGTCAACAGCGGTGGCATGGCCGAAATCTGGCTGGCCACGGATGCCAAAAATAAATCCTACGCCCTGCGCCGGATGCACGCGCGCTACCGCTGGAACTTTTTTGCAAAGCGCCGGTTTCTCAAAGGCTGTGAAATCCTGGCCAACATTCCCGACCACGACACGATCATCGGCTACGTCGAACACGGCAAAGTCAAAGGCCAGCCGTACCTCGTGATGGATTACGTGGAGGCGCACAACTTGAAGGAGCTCTACGCGGCGCAGGATCCGGTGCTGGCGGAGCATGTCGCGCAAATCCTGATTGACATGGCCACGGCTCTCGAACACCTGCATGAGAACGGCTACATGCACTTGGACTTCAAGCCGGAAAATGTCCTGGTCACGCGGAACGCCGCCGTGCGTCTGGTGGACTTCGACCTCACCAAACCCATTCCCGAAAAACCGATCAAGCTGAGAAATAATCCCGGCACGCCCGGCTACATGGCACCGGAGCAATTGCGCGGCGAAGCCATCACGCATCGCGTGGACATCTGGGCTTTCGGCGTGGCCGCGTATGAACTGCTCACCAACAACAAGCCCTTTCCGGGCGAAACGCCGGCGGAAATTCTACGGCGGCAGACGGATCGTTCCGAGTTCATCCCGCCGCGCCAGCACAACCCGGACATTCCGTTGAGTCTGGAGAAGGTGATCTTGAAGTGCCTCGAACAGGAGCCGGAGCAACGCTACCACTTCATGAGCCTGATGACGCGGGAACTGCGGGCGGCTTTGTACGTGTAGCCTGCTTCTGAATCCTCTGAGATGGTCACCGAACGGCCGGAACAATCAACCGTCCGCATAAGCAACACGATCCTCTCACTGTTTAGCCGTCGGCAAGCTGGCGGGGTGCGAACTCAACTGTCTCGCTCCGTTCCAAACATAGATTAGTCCCGATGCGCCGGTGCAGATCGCCGCGCCCAGCGCCCACCCGAAAAACCAGCGTGCCTCCAGCAGGCGATCCCATTTGAGCAGTATCCACGCGACGCAGATGATTTGCAGCAGCGTGGCCGCCTTGCCCAGCCAACTGGGCTGCACCGCCACTTTGCCCACGATCATTTGGATCACCACCATGCCGATCAAAATGACCAGGTCGCGACCAATGATCGTCCCGGTGAGCCACAACGGAATACTGCCCAGATGCGGATTGTCCAGGCTGAACAAAACCACGCCCGACACCAGCAACAGCTTGTCGGCCAGTGGATCGAGAATCGCGCCGAGTTCGCTGCGCTGGTTGTAGTGGCGCGCAATGTAGCCGTCCACGCCGTCACAAATCGCTGCGACGCCGAACGCCAGCATGGCACAAAACCGATGCGTCTCATTGCCGGTCTTCATGTAGTAGAGCACTTCCACCACGAAGAAGGGAATGAGCAGGATGCGGAAGATGGTGACTTTGTTGGCGGTCGTCATGAACTAAATCAATGCGGATATGGGATAGCGCAAACGGCAATACCCGCAAAGAAAAATCCCGGCGGCATTTTCCACTTCAGCCCGGCGGCGAACTTTCCGATGACCTTGGTGCAAGAACAAATTATTATGAAAACTGTCCAGACCCTCGGCCTGTTTGCCCTTGTCGGCGCGCTCCTTTCCGGCTGCGCCTCCACCCCGTCCGCCGGCCACGCGGCCCGCCATTTTCACGAGGCGAAAGCGGCCAATGTGGTGTTGCAGTTCTCCAGTTGGGACTATACTTTCCTGACCCAGCCGCGGTACGACGACAACGGATTTTTGCTGCCGGTGGCCCGGGGCAAAGTCGGCGAAGTGTTGGACCAGATGCACGTCCAGAAACGCGATCTGGCGGTGGTGGTGCTGGGTTGGAACTACAACCCCGAGCAACTCGCGCAATTAGTCGCGGAGTGGAAAATGATTTTGGGCGGCTGCGGCTTTCAACGCGTAGTGGTGCTCAAATCCAGCGGCAACAAACAAATTGACGGTTCCTTGGTCATTGACGACGCGACCTTCTCCGGCGGCAGCACGCCCAGCATTACGCAGCTCTAAACCGGAGCCGGCGCGGACGCTGACTTCGCGCCCGCCGCTGGAGCGGATGCTGAAAATCCATCAGGCCATCCAGACCGGCAAATTTCCCAACGCCACCCAACTGGCCCGCGGCCTCGAAGTCAGCACCAAGACCATCCAGCGGGACCTCGATTTCATGCGCGACCGGTTGGAGTTGCCGATTGCCTACGACGGGGCCAAGTTCGGCTATCACTACACCGGGGAAGTCACCGCCTTCCCGACCATGCAGATCACCGAGGGCGAACTCTTCGCCCTGATCGTCGCGGAAAAGGCCTTGCAGCAATATCGCGGCACCACCTTCGAGAAGCCCCTGCTCAGCGCGCTCAAGAAAATGGAGCAGTCGCTGCCCGACACGATCTCGCTCAACCTGCCCGACCTCGAACAGACCATTTCCTTCCGCACCCGCGCCGAGCAGATTCTCAACCTGGAAATTTTTGACACGCTCGCCAAGGCCGCCGCACAGCGGCAGCAACTGGAACTCACCTATCGCAAGCCGGGCCGCCAGGAAAGCGAGCAGCGCATCATTGATCCCTACCACCTCGCCAACATCAACGGCGAATGGTACCTCTTCGGCTTCGACCAGCTCCGCCAGGACATCCGCACCTTCGCCCCGGCCCGGATTCACAGCGCGAAACCAACTGGCAAAACGTTTGACCGCCCGCAAAAATTCTCCCTCGAAAAACGGTTGCGCGACAGCTTCGGCGTCCACTCCGGCGCGGAACGGCACGCAGTCATCATCCGGTTCGCCGCCCGGGTGGCCGATTACGTGCGCGAAAAAAAATGGCACGAGTCGCAGGAGCTCCGCGAACTTAAAGGCGGCGACGTGGAACTGCGCCTGAACCTCTCCAGCCTCCAGGAGATCCAGCGCTGGGTGTTGAGCTGGGGCGGCGATGCCAAAGTCCTCGCGCCGCGCGAACTTGCCACTGCCGTGCGGCAGGCCGCCGAAGCCATCCTCCACGCCTGACTCCGGCACGCAAATTTCCGCTGGCGAATTGTGGGCTGCCACGTATAGTTTCGACGTCCCATTTTGGCAGAGTAAATTTGTTTTATGACTCGGCTTGAGCGCAGTTGTTTGGACTTCATTCCCGCGCGTCGTTTCGTTTCACCCCGATCGAAACCCGGCTTCACTTTGGTTGAACTCCTCGTCGTCATTGCCATCATTACGATTCTCGCCGCCCTCCTACTGCCCGCTTTGTCTCAGGCCCGGCAACGCGCCTGGACCATTTCCTGCCTGAACAATCTCAAGCAACTGCAAATCTGCTGGCAGCAATATTCCGGCGACAACCGCGATGTGATGGTGCCCAACAACTTCGTTTATCTTTTCGATGTCGGCGGCACCAACGGCTCTCAACTCGGCGAAGATCAACAAACCTGGTGCCGCTCGCTGGCCCAACTGGACACCGCCCCGGTAAATGAAACCACCTCGCTGCTCTGGCAGTACAACCAGCACGCCGCCATCTATCATTGTCCCGCCGATCATTCCACCGTCCTGGACCATCCGGAGCTGGTTCGCAACCGCAGCTACAACATGGGCAACAGCATCAATTGCTGGGCGGACAACCACTTCAGAAAATGGACGGAGATCAAAGCGCCTGTGGAATTGTTTGTCTTTCTGGACACGGACGAAAACGCCATCTGGGATTCCACCTTCGGCGTCCTGCCGCTGGGTTCTTTCTATCAAGACTACTGGCTGGATGTTCCCGCCGACCGGCATCAGCGCGGTGCCACGGTTTCATTCGCCGACGGCCACGCGGAGCGTTGGAAATGGCGGCACGCCAAAAACAACACCCCCATCGCCAGCCACGTCGTTGATGCTGACGACCTGGCCGACCTGCGCTTCGTCCAGCACCACATCAAGGGTGCGGGCGGAAACTAGCCGTCAGGCGGGCAGCCGCAATATAAACGTCGCACCGGCCCCAAGCGAGCTTTGACATTCGACGCTGCCGGACATGGCCTGCGCCAGCCGTTTCACAATTGCCAGCCCGAGTCCATTCGAGGATTCACCGCCGGTCGGACGTGCGCTGAGACGGGTGAATTTTTGAAAAAGTCTTCTCTGGTCGCTCTCGCTGATGCCCGGCCCCTCGTCGCGGATCGCCACGAGAATGAAATTGTTTTCCGGCCGCGTGTGGACATGAATGGTCGTCTTCGGCGGAGAATATTTCAAAGCGTTGGAAACCAGATTGTCGAGTATCTGCAACATCGCCGTCCGGTCGGCCCGGCACCAAAGCCCGTCCGCCGCGCCAAGGCGGAATGCGATCTCCTTGCGGGTGGCGGAGGGCTGGTTGTTCTCGAGGCTTTGCTCCACCAACGCGCGGACGTCGCATTTCTCAATGTTCGACGTGAACCGACCCTCCTCAATGGCGTTTACGTCAAGCAGGTTGGCGATCAGGTCACGCATCCGCGTGGCCGCCGACACGATGTTTTTGGAAAGCTTCTCAATCTGGCCTGGATCTTTCGACATCATCACAAGCTCCGCGCTGCCCGCGATCACGGTCAGCGGATTTTTCAAGTCGTGCGCGGCAATGCCGAGGAACTCGTTTTTCTCGCTGTTCAGGTACACCAGACGCTCATTGGAGGTGGCCAGTTCCGTCAGCACCACCTGCACCTTTTCGAAAGCCCGGGCACGCCCGGATTCAAATATCAACCCCAGGATGAACATGAACAGGATCAATCCCAGATAGCCTGCCGAGGACACCACCGATTCCCACTTGGGATCATAGGTCACCGGCAGATGTTTTCCCGCCAGATCAAAACCCATCACGACGCTCGCGGCACCAAACGTGATTAACGCCCAGCGCACCGCCGGCTTTTCTCCGACCAAGATTAACGAACACAACGGCACGCTCACCAGCCACGCAATGGCATGGCCGCGCAAGCCACCCTCCACGAAACACAGCGCGGTGAAGCCCAGCATCTGCGTGCAGGAGAGAAAGTGCGCGGCAGGCTCCACGGATTTTTTCCAGCGCATCAAATAAGGCGTGGCCACGAATCCCGCACTGCAAAACACCACAATCAGCGCGCCCCACCAATGGCCGATGAGCAGGTAAAAGAGAGCGAACAAGGCCCCGGAAAACGCCCCCAAAAAACCAAAGCGATTGGTCAGCCGCGCCCGGCGGGCGGTCTCGGGCGGGGACCACAACTCCAGCGGGATCGTCCGGTCCATCCATTCGCCCGGACTAAAACGAAAGCGCGCGGTAGCCGCAGACTCGCCCGCGTCAGGTTGCTCTGCGCTGATTCTCTCAGGCCGTTGCTGATTTGCCGAAGCCATAATAGACCAGCTATGAAACGACCGTTTAACGGCCAACTTGAGCAAAATCCTTTCCTACGTCCATCGGTCGGAGAAATTGCCGGCGCTGAAAAACCCTCACGCCAAAGCAGTATGAAATTCGCCGCTATTCCGGCGGGGCGAGAAAAATTTCCACGTCCGTCAGCAGCGTCGCGCCCTTGAGCAGGCGGCAGAATTCCTTTTTGGTGGCGTGGTGATGCGTCCCCCTTTTGGAGTTGGGGCCGGGCATCGCCTTGTATTCCACCGCCAGCCGCTCGAGCCGGACGATGCGGAAATACTGGTCGCCTTGTTTCCAAATCTGGCTTTGCTGCAACTTCATCGGGGTGGGAACATCAGGAAAATAAAAACGAAGGGGGAAATCCGGGACGACCGTTGCAACCTGGTTTCCCTAGCTTCACGTCCAGGAAACCAGGTCGCAATGAGAAGAGATCAACTATTTCTTCTTGGCAGCCGACTTAGCAGCCACGGCGGCGGATTTTTTCTTGGTCGCGCTGGCGACGGCGGATTTCTTCTGCGTGGACTTTTTGTTCACGGACTTGGGGGATTTATCGCCCATAATGTTTATCTTTTTTTTCTGCGGTTTGACTCGCCTGTGGCATGACAAGTTTCGCCGCAGGTGTCCGCATCATGCCCGTTTGCCGGGGATTGTAAACAACCGACGCGATTTTATTTTCAGCGCCGCAAGGGGTTTGGCAAAGATCCATTGTCCAACTCGAAAGCCCCGATGTCTGAACCATCACCGCCTGGCACGTTGGGAATGGCGGCGAAATTATGCAGACGATGGTGGCCGCGCTGATCGAATTTCTGCCCGAAACTTTTCCCCGAATAACAACGGACAATCCAACCCCGCTTGAACGAACTTCTACGGAATTCCTGCTTGGCACTCCCCTGCTCTGCTCGTAATCTTTCCGCCGCATTTTTATGAACTATAAAATTTCTAAACGCGCCGCGTCCCTTTCGCCTTCGCTCACGCTCGTCATTGATTCCAAGGCCAAGGCCATGAAAGCGGCAGGCGAGGACGTCGTCGGTTTCGGCGCGGGTGAACCAGACTTCGACACGCCGCAGCACATTAAAGATGCGTGCGCGAAAGCCCTTGCCGACGGTTTCACCAAATACACGCCCGCCGCCGGCATTCCCGAACTGCGCCAGGCCATTGCTGATAAATTTCAGCGCGAGAACGGTCTCACCTACAAGCCCTCGCAGATCATCGTCTCCTGCGGCGGCAAACATTCCTGCTACAACGTCATCCTTGCCACCTGCGAAGAAGGCGACGAGGTCATCATCCCCGCGCCGTATTGGTTGAGCTACCCGGAGATGGTCAAGCTCGCTGGCGCAAAGCCCGTCATCATTGAGACTACGGACAAAACCGAATTCAAAGTCACGCCCGCGCAGCTCCGCGCCGCCATCACGCCGCGCACGCGCCTGTTCGTTTTGAATTCTCCGAGCAATCCGACCGGCTCCGTTTACACGCCGGAAGAAACCAAGGCGCTCGGCGACATCTGCGTGGAGAAAAATGTCCTCATCATGAGCGATGAGATTTATGAACACCTGCTTTACGACGGCGCGAAAGTGAAAAGCGTCGCGAGCTTTTCGCCGGCGCATTACGACCACACCATCATCGTCCACGGTTTTGCCAAAGCGTGGAGCATGACCGGCTGGCGTTTGGGTTTCCTCGCCGCACCGGAGCCGATTGCCAAAGCCATTGACGCTGTACAAAGCCACAGCACAAGCAATCCAACTTCATTTGCGCAGAAGGGCGGCGTCGCCGCGCTTACGGGTTCACAGGAACATCTGCCGAAATGGCTGGCGGAATTTTCCAAGCGCCGCGAATACGCGTGGAAGAAATTGAATTCCATTCCCGGCATCACCTGCGTGAATGCCAAAGGCGCGTTCTATCTGTTCCCGAACATCTCCCAGACCGGCCTCAAGTCCGCCGACTTCTGCGCGCGCTTGCTGGAGCAGGAAAAAGTCGCCGCCGTGCCGGGCATCGCGTTTGGCGCGGATGATTATCTCCGCATCAGTTACGCAACCAGCATGGCGAACATCGAGAAGGGCTTGGACCGCCTGGACAAGTTCGTACGCAGCCTCGGCAAATAGTCGCTGGCTTGGTGGACCATGCACTGTCGCCCCGGCGCAAGGCACCGGCGATTTTTGTATTGTCAGCATCGCTAAAAAGCAATGTCAGCGTGGGCGAGGGTGAGACCACGGATGGTCGCCGGACGAGACTCACAGCGACGCCGTCTTCCGCAGCTTGCCTGCAATTCCATTAAATCCAAAATGTATGATGAGACGTCATGCCGTTTTCAGGAAGTGCGGCTGGGTTGTAGGAGCCGCCTCACTGTTTTGGTTTGGCACAAGCTCCCGGGCGGCCGAGCAGTTGGATTCGCCGGCCAAAGTGGCGGAGTGGATTCGCAGCGAGGTGGCCGACGGCGAGATGGCCAACTTGGAAGCCACCGTGGACGGCAGGGAGCTGGTCGCCCCAGAGTTTCGTCGAATCAGCAGTCTGGATCAATTCGTGCCGTTGGTTGACCTCAAAGCCAGCGACGAGTGGACGCCGGACCCGCTGCACCGTTTCGCCTGGCATTATCTGGTGGTCCACAAAATCGCCGGTGCCATTTTGATTCCCATCGCGCTGGCGGCGTTGGGTGGGATTGTGAAATGATAGACGGTGCCAAGGGCTGATGACCGGCGAAGCATTCCGACACCCCGGGGTTATCCCCGTTGACGGCCGCTTCCAGACCGCTAAGTTGACATCATGAAATTCTTGCTCACTTTGGTTGTTGGGATACTGATCGGCGCAGCGGCAATCTGGTTCTACCAAAACAGCCACAAAAAATCTGCGGCAGAAAAGTTCGCCGATCAAATCAAGGACGGCGCGCACTCCGCCGGCAGCGCGATTGCGGATCAATGGCACAAGCTGCGCACCGAGGACATCGCCGACGAGATCGCCCGCACCGGCCGCGTGATCCGCGAAAAAACCCAGGCCGCTGGTCTGGCCGTCGCCGATGCCACGGCAGATGCCCGCATTACAGCAGCTATCAAAGGCAAACTGGTGGGAGATTCTGGGCTGGCCTCGTTGAGCATTTCCGTCAACACCACCAAGGGTGTGGTCACGCTTTCCGGCGAGGTCTCCTCCGTCGAGCAAATCCGCAAAGCCATTTCCATTGCGATGGACGCAGACGGCGTAACCAAGGTCATCTCCACCTTGCAGATCAAGGCGGGCTGAAAGCAGCACCGCTGCTACGCCGCCGTTTTTCCCGGCTCCAGACCTTGCGCGGATTCGATCAATTCCCGGATGCGTCGCGCGTCAGCT
>JANYDP010000277.1 GCA_025363535.1 Verrucomicrobiota bacterium
CCGTGCGGCGAGGCTTGGAATTTCGACACCCCGTTGGCCTTTGACGTTTGCAGCGGCGATTCCGTTTCTGTTTCCGTCGCCAGCACGGTTACCAACGGCGTTTGTCCCCGCGTCGCCACCCGCTCGTGGATCATGGCGGATGCGTGCGGCAACTCGATCACGGCCACCCAGTCCGTGACCGTTGTGGATACGACGCCGCCAATGTTGTTGTGTCCCAGCGTCAATCTCGTGCCGAATCCTGGCTTTGAGAGCTACACCAGTTGTCCCACGAACCCTTCGAACCTTTCTGAAGCCGCCCCTTGGTATGCGCCCAGTGATGGCACTTCGGATTTTTTTAACGCCTGCGCGGCGTTGGCTTCGCAAGCTTCCGTGCCGACCAACTTTGTCGGCGTGCAGACTGCGTTCAGCGGCCAGGGCTACGCCGGCGCATTTCTCTATCAGCCCGGCGGTGCCAATGCGACCAGCTCCTATCGCGAATATCTGCAAACGCCCCTGCTCGCGCCGCTGGTCGCCGGCCAGTCCTATACCGTGTCCTTCTATGTCAATCGTTCCGACAACCATGCCTGGGCCATCGCGGAAATCGGCGCGCATCTTTCTGTCGGCCCGATGCTAAATAATGTCGGCCCGGGCGCACCGGTCTTTCCAGTCGTGGCGCAGGTGGAGAATCCCTCGGCCAACCTGCTCACTTCCACCAACGCGTGGATGCTCGTTCAGGGAACCTTCACTGCAGCGGGCGGCGAAAACTATTTGACCCTTGGCAACTTTCGTTCCGACGCCAACACCACCGCCGTGCTCGGCAGCGGCCTTTACAACATTTATGCTTATTACTATTTCGACGAAGTGTCCGTCGTGGCCGGCTGCCCGGCGACGAATAAAATTGTCCCGTGCGGTTCGCCCTGGAGTTTTGATCAGCCGACGGGTTTCGACCAATGCAGCGGCACCAACGTGACCGTCTCCCTCGTCAGCACGATCACAAACAGCCTGTGTCCGCTGAACGTCAAACGCACCTGGACACTGACCGATCTCTGCGGGAACACGAACATCTGGAGTCAGACCGTGTCCGCCGCCAACTCGACCAACGCTCCGCTTGTCGTGAATTGCGCCTGCCTCCAGGACACCGCGATTCCGCTGCTCACCACCAACGGCTGCGCGGGCCTCGTACCCAACCTTGCCGTCCTGAGCAACTCGCCGTGCCTCTCCGGCGGCTGTGGCGCGGTGCATGTCACGCAGTCTCCCGCCGCCGGAACCGTTCTTGGCCCGGGCTACCATCCCATCACCGTCAACCTTTACGATTGCGCGGGCAACACCAATACTTGCGTGCTGCCGTACTTCGTCAATGCCGCGCCGCCCACGATCATCTGTCCGCCCAATCTCATTCTTCTGACTTGCTCGACCGGCGTCGTCGCCAACTTCACGCCCACCGCCATCGGCAACACCGGCTCCATCGTTTGCTCGCCGCCATCCGGCAGCATTTTCCCGCTCGGCAACAATGTCGTCACTTGCACCGCGACCAATAGTTGCGGGTGGCCGCCACCTGCACCTTCATCGTCAGCGTCCGCGTGCCCTACACGCGCTGGGGTTGCTTGATCTATGCGGTCAGCATTGAAGTCATCCCCCTCGGCAACACGGTCATCAACTACCAGACCATTCTCCCCGGCGGCGGCAGCGGCGTGAACTTCGACAATCCCGGCGGCATCGGCCAGCAGGGGATGCGGCTGGTGCCCGGCCCGGCCCAAATATTTTCCTTCCACACCGAACTGGATTTCAACGCGGCTGCCGGCGCGGGTTGGAGCCTGGCGTTGCCCGCCGACTCCAGTCACCCAGGCGGCACCATGCTGCTCCAATTCTCCAAGAATAATTCCTCCGGCCACTGGGATATCCGGAGTAACCGACAAATGGTTGACGACGCTACCGCCAGTTTCCGTTCTATTGCCGTCGGCACCAACGGCGAACTGTTTTCCTCCTTCACCTTCGACGGCGCGAATTTGGACACGAACATCCTGGCCAGCCTGATGCCGATGGCCGGCGCGACGAACGCCCAGATGAAAGTGACGCTCGACTTCCGTACCCGCGAAGTGACCCTTGAATTTCCCGCCTGCACCTGGACGGCCAATGTTGGTCGCAAAGGCTGGGACGGCTGCATCTACGGCAACTATCCGCCGCGCGGATCATCCGGCAATAGAACGGCCAAGTTGATCTTCACGCTATTGACTACCGTTGCTTCATCGCAGATTGCCGCGGTGAATCTCCTGATGAGTAACCTGACTACGGTTGCTTTCGACGACCCCTCCATCACCGCGAAAAATTATGAAGGTCATGCTGGGACTATCAGTTTGCTGAAAGCCTACGATGATGGAACCGAGTCAGGCATCGAATACGTGGTCTTTGGTGATGGTGGTGGCGTGTTCATGGATCTCGGTCACGCGGCGAGTTTCCAATGTCGCATCGCCTCGCTCGCGACCAACGCGGTGACGAATCCCGGAGAAACCTTCCGCATCAAAGGCTGGCCGCCCGGCACCACGACCAATCGCCCGCCGCCGCCGGTGGTGGAATTGCGGCTGATACCCAACGTCAACGGCACCGGCGTTGACTGCGCCGCCGACTTTTCACAATGGGGCGTTTCCAAAGTAACCGTGCAACTGTGGAACGGCACCGCGCTCGTCGCCGAGGCAAAACACCTGACCGCCACGCCCGCCAACCCGCTCGTCACCTTGGGGAACTTCCCGGGAATTCTCAGTTGTCCCGGCGTCAGCTATGTCAGTCTCGCGGACACAAATCCGCTGCTCGTGATGAGTGGCCTGCCTTGCCCGACGACCGGCTGCGGCGGCACCGAGTTGCGGATACTACCCGAGTTCTCCACGTCTTCGACACCCCCGGTCGCCTTCACCGAGCTAGGATGTTTCATCAATGCCGGCATGGATAATCTTCTCTATCACCTGGAAACCGTGCCCGCCTGCTCGCCGGTTCAACTTCATGCCGCAGCCACGGTGGAAGGCATCTACCTAGACTGGGACGGCGACGGCTTTCATCTCCAGGGCGCGGAATCCGTGACCGGCCCGTGGTATGACTTGGAAGTAGATTCTCCGGCCGCACTTCCCGCGAACTCCACCGTGCGTATTTTTCGTCTGCGCTGCAAATGAGTTGGTAGAGATTGTTTCCATACATTCAGTCAGCATGGCTCTTGGTCTGGATAGTCGGGGGTAATAGTAATACCGGATATGCCATGCTTGACTTCAATTGCCGCCGGGGTCAATATGCGAAGCATGAATACTATAACCAGCCTCACCCCGCAGCAACTTCGCCAGGCCGCCGGCATTAAAGAAAAAATTGCCGAACTGGAAAAACAACTCGCCAGTTTGTTGGGCTCCACCGGTTCAGCCGAGTCCAAACCAACTCGGACGAGAAGCGCCGCCGCCAAGGCCGCCACCTCCGCCAAGATGAAGGCCGCCTGGGCCAGGCGCAAAGCCCTGGCGCTGGGCAAGCCCGGCAAGGCCGCGAAATCAGCCAAGCAGCCCAAGCGCAAAATGAGTGCGGCTGCCAAGGCCAAAATTTCGCAGGCCGCCAAGGCCCGCTGGGCCAAAGTGAAAGCAGCCGGCCAGTCCAAGTTGTAATTGCGGTGCTGTCGTCATCGGGCTTGGGCACGTCTTGCTGACGCCTGCCCGCTTTCAAACACCGTGCGGAGGTTCTATCTTCCGCACGGTGTTGTTGCTTCCACTCAAGGCGAACAGGCGGATCCGTTGAAGTGGAATCGAAGTGTCAATTCATCGGGTGGTTATAGAATCAATTGTTCAGTCGTCAGCCCGCAGGCGGGTTTGCCGTTCGGCCCGGCCAAATCTTCGCAAGGCCTGCGCGCAAAAAAGCCTGTTCCAGGCTGGCTGGAACAGGCTTTGCAAATGACGCCTCCGACTCTACTCGGAGATGAATTTAATCACGCGGGCTTTTTCGCCGCGCTTGCGCTTGCCCTCATCCAATTCCTTTTTGCGGAGGCGCAGGCTCTTCGGCGTGGCTTCCACGTATTCATCCACGTCAATGTATTCGAGCGCGCGTTCGAGCGAGAGTTTGAGCGGAGGAGCGAGATGGATGCCCTTGCCGTCACCTTGCGAACGCATGTTGGTGAGGCGCTTTTCCTTCACGGGATTAACGGGGATGTCATTCTCGCGGGTGTTTTCGCCCACGATCATGCCGATGTAAATCTGGTCGCCGGCTTCCACCATCAGGCGGCCGCGTTCCTGCACCATGTTCAGCGCGTAAGCCGTGGCCTCGCCGTTGTCCATGGACACGAGCGAACCGTTTTTGCGGGCGGCAATCTCGCCGCAGTCCGTGCCGTATTCGTGGAACAGATGGCTCATCACCCCCATGCCCTTGGTGGAGTTGACGAGATCCGTTTCAAAACCGATCAAGCCGCGCATCGGCACCAAGGCCTCGACGGAAACCTGGTTGCCAACGTGGTTCATGTTCGTGATCTGCGCCTTGCGGCTGGAAAGATTTTCCATGATCGCACCGAGGTTTTCGCTCGGAACTTCGACGAACAATTTTTCAATCGGTTCGAGCGGTTCGCCGTTCGGACCTTTCTTCCAGAGCACTTCCGGGCGCGAAACCAGAACTTCGTGGCCTTCGCGGCGCATCTGCTCGACGAGAATCGCAATCTGCATTTCGCCGCGGCCGCTGACCGCGAAAATTTTCGGGTCGTTGGTCTGCTCAATACGCAGGGCGACGTTCGTGCGGATTTCCTTCACGAGCCGGTCCCAGATGTGGCGCGCGGTGACGAGCTTGCCGTCCTGGCCGGCGAGCGGGCCGTCGTTGACGGCGAACTGCATCTGAATCGTCGGCGGATCAATCGGGATGTACGGCAGCGTCGCCCGCAACTCGGAGTCGCAGATGGTCTCGCCGATGAACACTTCCTCGAAGCCGGTAAGTCCGACGATGTCGCCGGCGTGCGCTTCTTGAATCTCAATGCGCTTCATGCCCTCGAAGTGATAGATCGCGGTGATCTTGTTCTTGCTGATCTTGCCGTTGCCGTGGCGGCAGATAGCGGGATCGCCGATTTTAACTTTGCCTTCGTAAATTTTTCCGAACGCGATACGCCCGAGGTAATCGCTGTAATCCAAATTGGCCACGAGCAGTTGAAAACCTTCGCCCGCCTTCGCGCGCGGCGGCGGGATGTGCTTGATGATGGCGTCGAAGAGCGGCTCCATCGTGCCGCTGACGTGTTCAAGTTCAACCTTGGCGTAGCCTTCCTTGGCGGAGGCGTAGATGAACGGGAAATCCAACTGCTCATCCGTGGCGTTGAGCGACATGAACAATTCAAAAACCTGGTCGAGCACCTTCTTGGGCTGGGCATTTTCACGATCAATCTTGTTAATGACGACGATCGGTTTCGCCCCGGCTTCCAGCGCCTTGCGCAACACGAAACGTGTTTGCGCTTGCGGGCCTTCGGCAGAATCCACCACCAGCAGCACGCCATCAATCATGTTCATGATGCGCTCGACTTCGCCGCCGAAGTCCGCGTGTCCGGGAGTGTCCACGATGTTGATGTGAAAATTTTTGTATTTGAACGCGGCGTTTTTGGCGCGGATGGTGATGCCTTTTTCCCGTTCCAAATCCATGGAATCCATCAGACGTTCCTGGCCGGACTCATGCTGGTTGGCGCGGAAAGTGCCGGATTGTTTCAGGAGACAGTCCACGAGCGTGGTCTTGCCGTGGTCAACGTGCGCGATGATCGCGATGTTTCGAATATGCTGCATATCAAATACCGGTGTGCCCATAAAAAATGTAACCAGCGCCAACCATGACGCGAACGGGAATCGCAGGCGAACACCTGCTTACATCGTGACAGGACGTAACCGAGCCACGCAGGATGCCTTGCCGGGAAAAAAAGGTCAAGCGCTTGTGCAAGTGGATTCAGAGCTGCGACGTGGTGGAAGGTCTCGCGGAACTTTCGAACCGGAGCAAAAGCGGGCGCGGCGTTTGGTTGCACCGCTTAAGTCAGGCAATAATCAAGAGCCGGGCCTTGAAATCGCTTTAATTCCAGGCGAGAAAAATTACGCTGTAGCGGCATGAATTGTTTTGTCACCGGCGCTTCGGGTTTCATCGGCGCGAACCTTGTGCATGAATTGCTGGCGCGCGGTCATCGCGTGAAGGTGCTGCTGCGCGGATCGAGTGACACGCGCGGGCTGGCGGGGGCTGACTGCGAACGGGTGCGGGGCGATGTGAATGATCTGGATTCCTTGAAAGCCGGTCTGCGCGGCTGTGACTGGTGCTTTCACGTCGCCGCGAGTTATCATCTCTGGCTCCGGGATTACCGCCCGATGTATGCTGCGAACGTGGACGGCACCCGTAACGTGATTCTCGCCGCGGCTGCCGCCGGGTGTTCGCGGATCGTTTACACCAGCACCGTTGGTTGCATCGGGCTGCCCCCAAAAAAGGACGGTGTCATGGTGCCCACTGATGAAACCGCGCCGGTGGCCGAGGCGCAGATGAGCAATCACTACAAGCTTTCCAAATGGCGGGCGGAACAGGTTGCGCTCGCGCTGGCGCGCACGGGTTTGCCCGTGGTCATTGTGAATCCCAGCGCGCCCGTCGGCCCGCGCGATGTCAAACCCACGCCCACGGGTCAGGTGATCGTGGATTTTTTGAACCGCAACATGCCGGCGTACCTCGACACGGGTTTGAACTGGGTGCATGTCCGCGACGTGGCCGTCGGTCATATTCTCGCGGCAGAAAAGGGCAGGGTGGGGGAGCGCTACATTCTCGGCCACGCGGAGGGAAATTGGACGATGCGTGAAGCGTTCGCGGTGCTGGAAAATCTCACCGGCGTTCCCGCGCCGAAAATGCAGGTGCCTTACGCGGTCGCCCTCGGCGCGGCCTATGTCAGCGAAGCGATTTCATGTTTCACGCACCGACCGCCCAAGGCGCCACTCGCCGGCGTGCGCATGGCCAGATACAAAATGTTTTTTAATCCGGCCAAAGCCATCCGTGAACTCGGCCTGCCGCAAACCCCGCCGCGCCAGGCGCTGGCTGATGCCGTCGCGTGGTTTCGTGAAAACGGTTTTGCGAAAAAGTGAGAGATATGGCGAGCGCGGCTGGATTTCACCCCGCGCCGGAAGCAGTCGCGCTCCTTGTGTTGCCGTCGGTGGTTCGCGTAAGCTGCGTGCGTGAGTTCTCTTCCAGTCCTAATTGCTGCCGACGTAATTTCCAAATCGAGCCGGGAAAATCCGGCGGATGTGGTGTTGCGCGATGCGTTGGCGTCGCGTCGCGCGCCGACCGACAAGGATATGCGCGACACCAGCCGCGCAGTGTTCAACTATTACCGCTGGCTGGGCTGGTTGGAAACGGATCGTCCGCTGGCCGCACAAATTGAATATGCCTTGAAGATCGCACAGATGTTTGCGGACAAACCCAAGTCGTTCGCTGATGAAAAGCTGGTGGCCAAGGTCGTCCCCGACTGGGTGCGCGAGCAGGTGGAAGTTTCTTCTGCATGGGCGAGGATCATTCAAGCTGAACCCAAACTATGGCTGCGCGCCCGGCGCGGACAAGGTGCGGCGTTGGTGGAAAAATTGGGTGCGGCCAAACTGGAGAAGGATTTGTTTCCCGAGGTAGTGCAATACAAGGGCGAGGAAGATTTGTATCGGCGGGCGGAATTTCATGCGGGTGAGTTTGAGATCCAGGACATCGCGTCGCAGGCGGTCGGCTGGTTGTGCGCGCCCAAGCCGGGCGAGACGTGGTGGGATGCGTGTTCGGGCCAGGGTGGGAAATTGTTGCACCTTTCCGACCTGATGGAGAACAAGGGTTTGATCTGGGCGAGCGACCGGGCGGAGTGGCGGTTGCAAAAACTCAAGCGCCGCACCGGTCGGGCCAAGGCTTTTAATTACCGCGCGGCTTTGTGGGACGGCGGTGCGAAGCTGCCGACAAAAACCAAGTTCGACGGCGTGTTGCTCGACGCCCCGTGCAGCGGCGTCGGAACGTGGCAGCGCAATCCGCACGCGCGTTGGACAACGACGTTGCAGGATGTGATGGAATTGGCGGCAGTGCAGATGAAACTGCTCGCGCACGTCGCGCCGAGTGTGAAGCTGGGCGGTAAATTATTTTATGCCGTCTGCACCGTGACCAAGGCGGAGACGGCGGAGGTGGTGGAAAACTTCAACCTATCGCACCCGGACTTTGAGCCGCTGCCGCTGGAACTTTCTGGTGGCGAAAAAATCCAAGGTCGGCTCTCCCCGGCTCCCGCGTTGACGTTGTGGCCGCAGGACTTGGGTGGCAACGGAATGTTCGTGGCGGCGTGGCGGCGCAAGAAATAAAACCCGTTCCGAGTTTGTTGCTGGACTGGCCCGGTGCGCCCACGAGTCATGGTTGGTTACCCCCAACAACTGGAGGTGGCGGGGAATTTCCTTTTCTTCACGGGCACTTCGCCTATTCTGCTGCGCTCTGATTATAAGATAATGGACGCCGCACATATTAGAAATTTCAGCATCATCGCCCATATTGACCATGGGAAGACCACGCTCTCCGACCGCCTGCTGCACATGACCGGCACCATCGCCACGCGCGACATGTCGGATCAGTTGCTCGACGCGATGGACCTCGAACGCGAACGCGGCATCACCATCAAGGCGCATCCGGTCACGATGCTTTACAAGGCGAAGAACGGCGAGACTTACGAGCTGAACCTGATCGACACGCCCGGTCATGTGGATTTTTCCTACGAAGTTTCCCGCAGTCTGAGCGCGTGCGAAGGCGCGTTGCTCATCATCGACGCCGCGCAAGGCGTCGAGGCGCAGACCGTCGCCAACGTGCATCTGGCGATGAAGCAAAACCTGACGATCATCCCGGTCATCAATAAAATTGACCTGCCGCACGCGAACGTCGAGCAGGCGAAAGTGCAGCTCGAAGATATTCTCGCCATTCCCGCAGACACCGCCGTGCTCGCGAGCGCGAAGATGGGCATCGGCATCGAAGACATTCTCGAAGCGGTGGTCGAACGTATTCCGCCGCCCAAGCCGACGGGCCAACCGTCCTTGCAGGCGCTGGGATTCGATTCCTATTTCGACACCTACAAAGGCGTGGTCACGCACGTCCGTGTGTTCAATGGTGAATTGAAGGCTGGCCAGATGGTGAAGCTCTTGCATTCCGGCAAGACCGTCGAAGTCAAGGAGGTCGGCAGCTTCAATCCGAAACCTTACACGCGGGACAAGCTCGAAGTCGGCGAGACGGGTTATTTCACGGCGAACATCAAGTCGCCCAAGGAAGTGAAGATGGGCGATACGATCACGGATTCGCGCAATCCTTCCGAGGTCCTGCCGGGCTTCAAGGAAATTCATCCGATGGTGTTCAGCGGCATTTATCCGATCAACACGGCGGACTACGAACAGCTCAAGGTGAGCATGGGCAAGCTACAGCTCAACGATTCTGCATTCGTCTATTCGTCGGAAAGTTCCGTGGCGCTCGGCTTTGGTTTCCGCTGCGGCTTTCTCGGCCTGCTGCATTTGGAAATTGTGCAAGAGCGTCTGCGCCGTGAATACAACATGGACATCATTGCGACGTATCCCAGCGTCATCTACAAAGTGTGGATGAACGACGGCACGATGAAACAGGTCGATAATCCTGTGTTCATGCCCGACCCCAGCCACATTGCCAGGATTGAAGAGCCGATGGTGAAGGCGTTCGTGATCTGTCCGAACGAAAGCATCGGCGACCTGATGGCGTTGATTTCGGAAAAGCGCGGCGCGGTGGATCACACGGAAACCTTGGATGCCCGGCGCGTGATGCTGACGAGCCGCCTGCCCTTGAACGAAATCTTGATTGATTTCCATGATCGCATCAAAAGCGTCACGCGTGGTTTCGGCTCGATGGATTATG
>JANYDP010000283.1 GCA_025363535.1 Verrucomicrobiota bacterium
GTGCTCTTGGGCGGCATGATGCCGCCGGCGTCGGCGATGCTCATCAAGTCTTCGATGCTCGTCGGGAACATGCTGAATGCGCAGGCATATTCGCCGCTGTTCACCAGCTTCTCCAGTTCCGCCGTGCCGCGGATGCCGCCCACGAAGTTGATGCGTTTGCTGGTGCGCGGGTCATCAATCCCGAAAACCGGCGCTAGAATTCTTTTTTGCAACAACGTCACGTCCAGATTTTCAATCGCGTCTTTCTGCAATTTTATCGGCGACACCGAAAGGGTCCGCCATTTGCCTTGAAAATAAAATCCGAGTTCGGATTTCCGCTTTGGCGTCGCGCTTCCATTTTCTGAATGCACAACCAGTTCTTCCAGCAATTGCTCCGGCGAATGGCCGTTCAAATCTTTCAGCACGCGGTTATAGGGCAGGATTTGCATCTGGTTGTGCGGAAAAATCACCGCAAGAAATTGTCCGCTATGGCCCGCCCCCTTGCGTGATTGAAACACACGTCCCGCCGCCGCGCTGCGGTGATGCCCGTCCGCGATGTAGAGGCAGGGGATTTTTGAAAACTGTTCCGCGATGAACCTGATGCCGGCGGCATCGGCCACGTTCCATGAGGTGTGGCGCACGCCGTCTTTGCCGGTGAAATCCACGGCGGGAGTTTCGGCAATTTTCCGCGCGACAAATTCATCGACCGCCGCCTGCGCGCGGTAGGTAAGGAACACCGGACCGGTCTGCGAGTTCAAAGTTTCAATGTGCCGGACGCGGTCGTCCTCTTTGTCGGGCCGGGTGAACTCGTGCTTCTTGATGAGGTTCGCGAGATACTCCTCGCAGCTCGCGGCGACCACGAGACCGACCTGCGAATGTTTCCCCATGACTTGCCGGTAAAGGTAGAAGCCCGGAGCTGCGTCCTGTTTCAACGCGCCCTCGGCGATGAGCTTTTGGAAATTCTCTTTGCCCTGGGCATAAACCGCCGGCGAATAAAGATCGGTGCCGGCGGGCAGATCAATCTCCGGTTTGCTGACGTGGAGAAAGCTCAAGGGATTGCCTGCCGCCATGACGCGCGCCTCGTCGGAGGACATCACGTCGTAGGGCAGTTCACAGATGCGTCCGGCAAGTTCGGGCGGCGGTCGCAGGGCGGCGAAAGGTTTGATGTTGGCCATAAATGCGGGGCGAAAATAGGAGAGACGGCGGCGGAAGGCACGCAGAAATTACGGCGGCGCGGGCGCGATTATTTTTGTCGCCAAGACGCGGAGGCGGTTTTACTCTCGCGGAACAACTTAACCACACCCAAACCTATGGACATCATTTTCAACTGTTCCAGTTGCAACCAGGAGCTCGAAGTGGACGTGACCGGCGCCGGCTCGGAGATTGTCTGCCCCAACTGCGAGGAGACCATCACCATCCCGCATGTGGGCACCAAGGGCACGCGCACCAGCGGCGCGGATTCGTCGGGCAAAATCCCCGTGACCACGGCGGCCCCCGCCCATTCCCCCAATCCGGTCAGCGCCATGGCGACCTCCGCCGCCGCCAAGGTGGAAATGCATTTGAAGGTGCCGGTACGCAGCACGCCCACCGCCAGTCTGATCGCCAAGGCCGCGCCCCCGCTGGAAGTCGCGGCCAAGGAATCTGACCGGAAACTGCGCGTCAAAACCATCCGCCACACGGACTGCATTGAGGTTGGCCACGACCGGTTTGACGAATTCGTGAGTCTGTTCCTGGAAAAAACCGGCGAACACAACATCCAGAGCATCCATCCGCTCACCTACACGCATCTCGACATCGGCTCGCAAAAACTGATGAACGAGTATGCCGTGCTGATCATCTATCGCGGCTGACCGGCTGCCTTGACTTGCCCAATTCACGCCGCTACCGTCCCGCCATGATGCGTCGTTTGGTCTGCTTTTTTCTCATTTGCGCGGGCGTGCTGCTGTTTCCCTTTCGCTCGCCGGCCCCGTTGATTTACACGCCCGGCGAGGGCTGGCGCTACGAACCCGTGGGCGGCGGCGGCGACTGGCAGCGTACCCGCGCCAAGGATCAGTTGATCGTTGCCCAGGAGGCCTTCGATAAAAAGAATTTCGGCCTGGCGCTCAAAGCCGCCCGCCGGGTGGTGAACCTCTGGCCGCTGTCGGATTTCGCGCCGCAGGCGCAGTTCATCGTGGGCCGCTGCTACGAGACGAAGGGCTGGGATGAAAAGGCGTTCAAGGAATATCAGACCCTGCTCGAAAAATATCCCAAGGCCGTCCACTACGAAGAGGTGTTGAAACGCCAGCACGAAATCGCCCTGCGCTTTCTCGCCGGCGAATGGTTCCGCGTCTGGGATTATCTTCCGCTTTACCCCTCGCTGGACAAGACGGCCGACCTGTTTGAGAAGATCGTCAAGACCGGCCCCTACAGCAGCGTCGGCCCGCCCGCGCAGATGAAACTCGGCGAGACACGCGAACGGCAGGATAATTTTGCGGATGCCGCCAAAGCCTACGAACTGGCGGCGGACCGTTATTTCGACCGCCCGCAGATCGCCGCCGACGCGCTTTACAAGGAGGCACTCGCCTACAAAAAACAGGCCGCCACCGCCGAGTACGATCAGAACACCGCCGCGCAGGCCATCACCGTCTTCACTGATTTCATGACCTTGTTCCCCGACGATGCCCGCGTGCCCGAGGCGCAGAAAATCATCGCGTCACTGCGCCTGGAGCAGGCGCGCGGCAATCTGGAAATCGCGCGCTATTACGAGAAACGCAACCACACCGAGGCGGCGCGCATTTATTACAACGAAGTGGTCAATCTCTCCCTGGGCGAACCCAATTCACCGTACGCCGAAACCGCCAAGACGCGCCTGGCTCAGATCAACGGGCAGTTGCGCAAGAGCGGCGACGCTAAATAGTGCCATGCGACTTTTCCTCTCTGCCTGCACCGCCTTGCTGGCCCTGTGCCTGACCGGTTGCGCCGGCTACCGGCTCGGCCCCAGCAACGGGGTGCTGGCGGGCGACAAAACCGTGGAGGTGAAACCGTTCACCAACCAAACTTTGGAGCCGCGTCTGGGCGATGCCGTGACGGCCGCCGTGCGCCGGAATTTGCAGCATGACGGCACTTACCGGCTGGCAACGCACGCCTCGGCAGACATTGTGATCAGCGGAGTGATCACGCATTACGCCCGGCATGAACTGAGCCTGCTCCCCAACGATGTGCTCACGGCGCAGGACTATCGGGTGAACGCCACGGCCAACGTGACCGCCCGCGACGCCACCGGCAAGGTGATGTTCGACCAGGAGGTCACCGGCTACACCCTGGTGCGGGTGGGTGCGGATCTGGCCGGTTCCGAGCGGCAGGCGTTGCCCCTGCTGGCCGACGAACTGGCAAAGAATGTGACGGCGCGGCTGGTGGATGGGAGTTGGTAACGGCGCGAGATGAGCCGCCGGTGGCCAGCGCTGCAATCAATTGCATGGAACCCGCAACTCTTCTCCCCGCAAAACCGCGTGCGAAAAATCTCTTGTCAAACGACGGCTTGAGGCGTAGAACCGTTTTTGTCAGTGAAGGTGTTCCAAATAAATGTAAAACCATAACCAAAAATCAATTTGCGGCTTCGGCTGCTGTCTCGCGAAACTGGTAATTTCAACTTGTAGGCAGCTTTCGGAGCACGCCCGTCACTGGGCGTGCCGAAAGCGTTCTACAAGGGCATACCAGTGCCAGCGGGAGCGTGAGTAATCACGCCCTCTTGGTTGCGAAAGCAAGGAAGCGCAAGGAAATGAAAATCAAAATGCAAACCATGCGAGCAGTGGCTGTAGGAGGCGCGGTGCTTGTGCTGACGGCGGGGATTTTTTTCACTTCCACTTTTCATTCCACGGCGCAGTTGCCTTCCGGCCGGATGCGTTCGCCCGCCACCAATTCCTTCCTGCGCGACGGCGCGTTTGCGGGGATTCCCAACGCGCGACTGTCCATTTCCAATTTGTTGAATACAGCCGCGCCGTCTCAAAGCGTCACCGGGATGACGCAAGCAGTGACGGCCCGGATGCCGTATGGCACGTATTGGAGTCTGCAAGGGCTGCAAGGAAACGGGGCCGCGCCCCTGCCGCTCTCGCCCTTCGGAACCAACGTGCCGGTCTATGCCCTGGGCAGCAATCATTTCGTCTTTGATGACCGTAGCGTGAACTATGCGGCGTTGAATGCGCAGGCTCAGTCCTATGACTGGAATAATTCCACAACGCAGATTTTTTCAGCGGGTTTTGACAGCGCGCAAGATTTGTGGTTGAGCATTCCTTCAGGCGGACTGGTAGATTCACGTTTGACGGTGATGGTTCATAATACATTGTCGGGGATGCCCTATACCATCCTCACCAAAGAATCCCTTGAAGAATCGAAATGGAAAGAAGAGCAGTTGTGCCAGGGTGCGCCTGGGAATTCAACCATTACTCATTTGGCGCGGAATGGACGGTCCAATCTCTTCGTCTGGGCGCGCAGCGGCAATCCATCAGGCAATTGCAAACCGTTCTGGTGGCCGCGGTCGCG
>JANYDP010000300.1 GCA_025363535.1 Verrucomicrobiota bacterium
TGGTTTAGCGGCGCGCATTCCGACGTGGGCGGAGGCTATCCCGAAACCGGTTTGTCCGACGTCGCGCTCGAATGGATGGCCGGCAAGGCGGAAGAATTCGGCGGGCTTGAATTCGACCGCGCCGTGCTGAATCCGAAACCGGACCCGCTGGCCAATGGTCATGATTCCTTCGACACGTTTTTCAAAGTGCTCGATTGGATCGAAGGCAAAGGCAGCGGTACGCTGCGAGTGTTCAATGAATATCCAACGTCCGTCACCTGCGAAGACATTCACCCCAGCGTGTTGCAGCGTGCTGCGGCGAAGCCAAATGAAAAATGGCCGGCGAGCTTCGCCAAAGAATTGCAGCGCCGGGCGCAGTCCTGAGTCCGCCCCCCCAAGCACAGGTCACACCCGTCTTGGTTTTTCCAAGGCCTTCATCGAAATGTCGTGCCAGCGCGGCATTGCCAGCAGCGCCGCGAGCGCGCCCACCAAGGCCATGAACATGTCCCACTGCGTGTCCCACGGATCGCCCTGCGTGCCGAGGAAATCTGTGGCCGCGTCGCCGGTAAGCAAGGCCGTCCACCACTCGATGAATTCGTAGCACGCACTGAACGCCAGACACACGCTCACCACCAGCACCGGAATCCAGCGCGAACGCGGCAGTGCCGCCACACGAATCAAAAGTTCGCGCACGAAAATCGCCGGCACGAATCCCTGCGCAAAATGCCCGAGCCGGTCGTAATGATTCCGCGCCAGCCCGAGCCAATCCTTCAGCCAATCTCCCGGCGGCACTTTCGCATACGTGTAATAACCGCCCACCATCAGGATGATCGCGTGCAGCGTGAACAACCCGAGACAAAGCCGGCTCAACTGAAATCGTTTTCGCGTGAAGAACCAGACCACGATGCCGATCCACACCGGCGCATTCTCCATCGCCCACGTCATGCGGTCGGCCTTGGGTGAAATACCCAGTGCGATTTCCAGCAGCACCACCAAGCCGACGCAGCCGGCGGCAAAGCGGTCTTGGGATGGATTGAATCCGGCTGGCGTCACACTGTTCATCGCTTCAATTCCTCCGGCAGTTCTGGAATCTTTCCGGGCACATCGGCTCTGAGTTCAATCGCCTTTCCCAACTCACGTAAGCGCGCGGTGTTTCCTCCGGTGGCGAGAAAAAATCTTCCCGCCGAAATGCCGGCGTCAATGTTCTCCTTCGCCTCCCACTCGGAACTGGAGGCGGTGAACGTTGCTCGGCGCAGCGAAGTCCATTCGCCTTTCAGGTCGCGCACCCAGCCGTTGCCAAAACTGGCCCGGCGAACCTCGGTGGCGCTTTTGCCGTCGCGCCGAAAATCCTCGATGAAGCTGTAATAGCCCCGCAACGGCTGGCCACCCGTGCGCGTGCGAAACGTCACCAGATGCTGCCAGGCCTGCGTGCGGTTGTCGAAGAACCAGCCTGCGTAACTCGTCTTGTCGCCATCCACCGTGGCGCGGACGGCGAACCGGCATGTCTCGTTTGTCTCCCAAAGATACGGCCACAGACATTGACCGCCGGTGCCTTCGCCGCCGAAACGCCGGATTTTTGCGCTGACGCCCTCGTGAAGAATTTCTACTCGCTGCTCCAACGGCACCTTGTTTGCGTCATCGCCCTGGGTGGGATCCCACACGGAGAAAATCACCACCTTGTTCGTGGACGACCCAAGTTGTTGCATCCCGAAATAGCCGGTGTTCCAGCCGCACGCCATGAAGTAACTGCCATCGGTTGTCTGCTCCACCGTCAGCTCGTTGTAAAACAAATCGCCGCTTGGTGCCGCAAAATGCAGATGCACCGAACGCGCCGCGCGGAGTGGTTCGGCCGCGCTGATTGAAATCGCACCCGCGCCCAGCGCCAGCAACCAAAGCCAAGTCAGCTTAGTTGCCATGTGAAAAGGTCCGTTGCTTCTGCGTCACGGTGAGAAGTCTTCGGCCAAATTCCTGCGCCAGCGCGGTCATCTCGGCGGCTTCTGGCGGCGAAAGCTGGCGTGCGTTGTTGAACTCCCACAGACCGAGCCAATGTTGGAAATGTTCCGGCTTCAGACCGAGCGAAAGATGCGCGCCCGCAAACCCTCCGCGATACTTCGACGGCCCGCCGGTTTGCAGCGTCCAGAACTCCGTGATGTTCGCCAGATGCGCGGGCCAGTCCTGAATGTGCGCATTGAAGATCGGCCCGAGCACCGCATGTTGTCGCACGTCAATGTAGAAAGGCTTTAGCAGCTTGAGAATTCCTTCGTGTTCGCCCAACCGTTCGTAGAGCGACTTCTCTCGGTTCAGGTCTTGCGGTGATGTGGAAGCGCTGGTCGGCATAAACCGTCAATGAAGGCGTTCCGCCGCCGCCAGCATCCACGCGGAGGGATGCGATTTCATTCCGATGCGCGGATAATAATCCACCGCCTTGGGCGCAGAGAGCAGAATCACGGTTGCCTGACCGCCCAGTTCCTGCGTCCGGCGAATCAGCTCACGTCCTATGCCCTGCTTCTGGTGCGACAGCCGGACCGCGAGATCGGACAGATACGTGGCGTAACTGAAATCACTCACGCTGCGTGCGATGCCGACCAGCAGCTCGCCATCCCAGGCCGTCACCACGAGATTCGCGTTCGCCAGCATGAGTCGCATCCGCTCGCGATCATCCACCGGACGGCGCTCACCCAGCGTTGAAGCGTGATACAATTCAATGACCGCATCCAGGTCCAGAGCGTTGCCGATGCGGTAGGTGATCATTGGCTACCCCAACAAACTCTTCGCCTTCACCAACGCCTCATCCAGCTTGCTCGCGTCCTTGCCGCCGCCGCGCGCGTTGTCCGGCTTGCCGCCGCCTTTGCCGCCGACGATGGGTGCGATGGTCTGGATGATTTTACCAGCTTGAATTTTCGCGGTGAAATCGGATGAGACGGAGGCGATCAACGTGACCGCGCCATTCGCTGCACCGCCGAGCACGACGACGCCTTTGAATTCCGACTTCAACGCATCGGCAATCGCCTGCAAGGTGTCGCCATCGTTCGCGCCGAGATTCACGATGATGGCAGGAACGCCATTGATGGTTTCGGCTTTGGCGACCAAATCCTTCGCGCTGCTGGCGGCTTCGCGTTGCTGCGCGGACTT
>JANYDP010000372.1 GCA_025363535.1 Verrucomicrobiota bacterium
TTTTCATGTTGCAGCGCCGCGCGCTCGGCTTCCAGCTGGCTGACCCGCAGCGTGAGCGTATGCCAACCCTTTTGAATCTGTTCCACCGAAGCCGCGGGGTCGGCGAGCTGGGTTGTGACGGTCTCTGTCATGCCCGTAATATGACTCTAAGAGTCGTCAGCTTTCCAACCATTTTTTACAGGAAAAATTACTGAGCGGTGAATCCGCCCGCACGGGTTCGCGGGCCGGCCGGCGCGGGGAAATCATTTCTGGCAGCAGAGCGGCCGGCTGGACGAAAGATCCGGGCTGAGATACGGAACCCCCAGCGCCAGGCCGCGCAGAATCAGCAGCGCGGCCAGCACGCATACAGAGACCGGCACGGCCTTGAGCAGTTTCAGCCGGAGTGAAAACGGAACCAGCTTTCCAGACAGGCTCAGGGCCAGCATCATTGGCAAGGTGCCCGCGCCGAACGCCGCCATGAACAGGACTCCGCTGACGGCACCGCTGGTCGCGGTGGCGCCCGCGCCCGCGACGTATACCAGTCCGCACGGCAGCAGGCCGTTGAGCAAACCAAGCAGGGTCAACGCTGCGAAAGAGCGGCGGCGCAGCAGGCCGGACATCCGCGCTTTGAGGCGCTCCACCAGACCGGTCACGGGCCGCCACAAGGCCAGCCGCCGCGACAGCAGCAAACCCGCGAGCAAGGCCACGCCCAGCGCAACGGAAAGAGTCCGTTGCAGGCCGGCGAGCAAAAATGTTTTTCCAAACAGACCGAACACGAGGCCGAGTGCGCAGTAGGTGACAAGCCGTCCAAGGTTGTAGGCGAGGCGACCAGTGAAAAACTTTGCGCGCGTGTTGTCCGTCGGCGGCAACGCGAGCGCGAGCGGCCCGCACATGCCGGCGCAGTGCGCGCTGCCGATGAAGCCCAACAGGAAGGCGGTCCAGAGTTGCATTTGAATTTTTATCGGAGACCGGCGCTCCGGGAGGTGACAACCACCGGTTGATCGAGAAAATATTCCTGCCCGTTCGCGCTCCATTGCACGCGCACTTTCCACAAACCTTCGGACAATTTTTTGCTGTCGAGGCGTTGGATGCCTTCCGCGTTCAGGGTCAGCGGCAAGTCGTGATCCAGGCGCGCGTCGGACGGGCGGTAGAGATGTATGCTGCCGGTGGCACCGAGCGATTGGGCGGCTGGCACTGTGATGACGATGGCCTGCTGCGCGGGTTCAAACGTCACCACGGTCTGCGTGGCGAGGGCTTGCGAACGGTTCATTGAATCCAAATGGCTTTGGAAACGAACCTCGCGCTCGTAATAATCCTCGGAAACCAAATCTTCCCGCTGCCGCATCGCCCACGCGGTGTAGGTCACGATGAAGATGACGGCGACGATGAAGAAGCCGATGATCGAGGCGGGCCAGAGACTGTGAGTTTTTGTCGTGGTGCTCATAAATAGTTTTGTGTCATGGACTGCGCCAGCAGAGCGTCAGCGGCGACGGCGCTTTCGCAAGGCGTGGTGCGCCAGAAAATTCCAGGCTCCTCCCAAAGCGGGCCGTGCTGCGCTTGCCTCCGCAGTCCAAGACGGCTTTGCCTTAATGGTTGCCGCTTGAATTATGTTTGTGAGTTTCATTTTCTTGGCCCGACGAAAACGGTCTTCACCGTTTGCATCAACTTGCCATGCGAATAGACGCCGACTTTCAGTTTGGTGGTCGTGCCGGTTAGCGTGGCGGGATTCAACTGAATCAACACCGAGGTCTCGATGAGCTGGCCGGCGGGCACGATGAGATTTTTGTCACCCATCACTTCCAACCGCCCGGCCGGGTCTTCCAGTTTCAATTCCACCGGCAGGTCGCGCATCGTCTTGTTCACGAGCTTGAGAAGGTAGAGGTTTTCAATCTTTCCGTCGGACGTCGGCATGAACATCGAACCGGGCGCGCGGAGGAACATCGCCTCGACCGCCGGACGCGTGAACACCAGGACGAGGAACAACGCGATCAAGCCGGTCAGCACGACGGCGTAAAGTTTCATGCGCGGCGTGATGCGGAACAGTTGTCCCTTCTCGATGCTGTTCAGCGAGGCGTAGCGGATCAGGCCGCGCGGCGAGCCGACTTTGTCCATGACCGAATCGCACGCGTCAATGCACGCACTCCATCTGCACGCCGTTGCGGATGTCTATGCCAGTTGGGCAGACGGTGACGCACTGGTGGCAATCAATGCAGTCGCCGTGGCCGCCGGCGATGCGCTGCACGAGCGGTTTGGCGCGCTGAAGCTTGCCGCGCCGTTCGCCGCGTTTGTGATCGTAGGCCACGATCAGCGTGTTCTCATCGAGCATCGTGGATTGCAGCCGGCCGTAAGGGCAGATGAAGGTGCAGGCCTGTTCGCGGAAGCGTGCGAAGATGGCGAAGAACAGCAGCGTGAACAGCACCATGAACACAAGGCCGGTGATGTGCTGGCGCGGATCGTCGGTGATGATGGGGATGAGCGCGTCCAGGCCGATGATGTAGGCCAGGAGCGTGTTTCCAATGATGAACGACAGGATGAAAAAGATGCCGAGCTTGAAGGTTTTCCGCGCGAGCTTTCC
>JANYDP010000379.1 GCA_025363535.1 Verrucomicrobiota bacterium
GAACCAAATGAATTTTGTTCGTCAAACTGGACAGGCGGGACGCCTGTCCCACTACAGAGTGGCTTCGCGCACGCCTGCATGGAGCGCACCACGGAGTCGTCACTCTCCCAGAATTTATTCGCGATGCCGTTGACGTGTAGCTGGTCCACACCCGCGAGCCGCCAGAGTTTTTGATACGCCGGAAATTCGATGCCGAGGAACGGATGCCGGTTCAACATGCCCCAGCCGTTGCGATGCCCGTGAATCGCCAGCGCGCCGAGATCGCAGATTTTTTTTGCGCCCGCGAGGCCGACGCTGTTCAGCGAAATCATCACGGCCGTTCCGCCAGACTTCACCACCTTCTCGTAATGCCGCTGCATGGCATCGAGTTCATCACTCACGTTGAAGGCATACATGACCTTCTTGCCGGTGCGGTGCGCGTGGTCGTTGATGACGCGCATGATGACATCCACGCGCTCATCAAATGGTGAATGGGGCGGATCGGCCATCAACTCGTCGTCCTTCACGAAATCAATCCCCGCTTCGACGAGCGTTTTGACGAGCGCGGCCGTTTGCTGCGGCGACATGCCGATGCTGGGCTTGATGATTGTGCCGATAAGCGGGCGGCCTTCGACATCGGTAAGTTGGCGGCAGCCCGCGACGCCAAACTTCGGCCCGCGAAAATGTTTCGCGAAGGACGGCGGCAATTCCACGTCCATCAGCTTCAGCCCGGTGAATTGTGTCAGCTCGTAGAGATTTCCCTGAATAGTGGAAACCAGCGTAGGCAAATTGTATCCCATGTTTTCCACCGACCAGGAGACGACGACCTCCGCGCGCTGAAAATTTCCGCTGCTCGAACGCGCGCCCGGCAGCGCGGGTTCGCTGACAATTTCCAGCGGCGTGATCTTTTCGACGCGCGCGGCAAAACGCTGCTTGAGTTCCGCCGTCTCGCCGGGAACTTCGACGAAGGTGCCGGAGGATTGTTCGCCGGCGAGACTGGCGGCCGCCTTTTCCACGGCGAGCGGCGTCTCAATCCGGTAGGTGGCAAAGATGCGTTCGGCGTTCACAGGTTTTTTGACTCGCGCGATGTTACGTTTGGCGCGCCGGCTTCACAAATTAAAACCGGTTCACACTTCTGCGGATTCCTTGTAGGATTTTGCCATGCTTAGATTGAATGCTCACACGCTGACAGCGTTCCTGCTCATGGTTCTGTTAAGCGGCTGTGCGACGATGAAATTCCAGCCGGGTTTCCTGAAACAAGAATTCATTTTCAACACCGCACCGTTTCCTTCGTGCCATGCCTCGACGATTGCGGAAACCAAATCCGGTCTGGTTGCCGCGTGGTTTGGCGGCACGGCGGAACGCAATCCGGATGTGTGCATTTATGTTTCACGGTTTGAAGACAAGCAATGGACGCCGCCCATGGCGGTGGCGGATGGAGTTGGTTTTGCAACGAACCGCTTGCCCACATGGAATCCGGTTTTGTTCCAGCCAAAACGCGGGCCGCTGATGCTGTTCTATAAAGTTGGCCCCAACCCGGCGACGTGGTGGGGCATGTTGACCACTTCCACGGACGACGGCAAAACGTGGTCGCCGCCGCGCCGCTTGCCGGACGGCATTCTCGGCCCGATCAAAAACAAGCCCGTGCAACTGGCCAATGGCGACATCCTGTGCCCGAGCAGCGTGGAAGGCGACGGCGGCTGGCGCGTGCATTTCGAGCGGACGAGCGATCTGGGAAAAACTTGGACGGCCACGCCGCCGGTGAATGACGGCCAGGAAATCGGGGCGATTCAGCCGAGCATTTTGTTCCATCCTCGCGGCCGGCTGCAAGTGATTGGCCGCACGCGACAAGACAAGATTTTTGAAATCGGGTCGGAAGATGGCGGCAAATCCTGGGGGAAAATGACGCTGACTGATTTGCCGAATCCGAATTCCGGCACGGATGCGGTGACGTTGCGGGACGGCCGCCAGCTTTTGGTTTACAACCACAACACGCGCACCGGCTCGAACAACAAAGGCCGCAGTCCGTTGAACGTGGCCGTTTCCAAAGATGGCAAGACCTGGCAGGCGGCGATGGTGTTGGAAGACGCGCCCGACGCGCCGAACGGCTTTGCCTATCCCGCTGTGATTCAAACCCGCGATGGCCTGGTGCATATCACTTACACTTGGGAACGCAAACTCATCAAGCACGTTGTCATCAATCCGGCCAAGCTGAAGTTGCAACCGATCGTGGGCGACGAGTGGCCAAAATGAAAACCTCAGACTCTCGGCTGTCGCAAAATTTATTGCGGCATGTTCGCCGACTCGCGCAACAGGCCATCCAAAACCTTCTGCGGCACGGCGAGCGCGGTGCCGTGCTTGTGGCCTTTCGGAAATGAAACTTCCCCGGTGATTTCCTTGAAGGTTTTGAAATCCCGCGTCTTGAGTGCACCATAAGTCTTCAGCCGATAAGCATCATAGTAGATCAGCCAATCCTCGTCGACCTTCAAGGCGCACGGACCCTCGGTGTACTGAACGGTTAGATTTCCAGACACGTCGTGCCAGGGGCCAAGCGGGCTTTCGCCGAAAGCGACACGCACGTTTAGCCTCGGGCGCGAGTTGTCTTTGTGAACCAGAATGTAATGCCCCGCATCTTTGGCGATAAACGAATCTATGATGCTGAAGCCGGGATCAAAAAACAATTTCGTCGGCGCAAAGCTTTGAAAGTCACGCGTGGTGGTGAAATACAAACGATGATTGTTGTTGGTGGCTTCGAGCTTTTCGGGGAAACGTCCGGGAATCGTCGAGGCCCACACGATGACGAACTGTTTTTCGCGGCCATCATAATAAAGTTCCGGTGCCCAGACGTTCACCGTCGTCGGTTCGTTGGTCATCACCGGAATAAATTTTTGCTCCGACCAATGAATCAAATCGCGTGAACTCGCATGACCAAAACCTTGATCGCCACGCCACCCGGTCGTCCACACGAGATGAAACACGCCGTCCGGCCCGCGCGACAGGCTGGGATCGCGCAATAATTTGCTGGGACCAACCTCGGGAATCAAAAACCGTCCGGGAATGTTTGTCCAATGATAGCCGTCGTAGCTGTAAAGCAAGCGCAGGCCTGGCGGTGAATCTTCGCGGAACGAGGTGAAGACGTAAGCCGCGTGGCCGGCGTGATGGAAACCGGTTCGCTTCGCAACAGCACAACCAGCCAGGAGCATCGCCGACAGGCCCGCCACAAACACGCGGAGAAACCCGGGCAGCAAGCTACGCCAACCCAGAGGCCGGCGGTGGTTGGGTCGGGTCATTGCCTCTCCGTTTATCAGGTTGGGCGATTTGAACAGGAGGTTGTAGTCGCGCTTGGAATTGAACGGCGGGGCGAGATTGATGAGGTCAACGGACTCGGTGTCGAGGTGGTTGCGCAGGACGTGGAGGTTGTCGCCGAAGCAAAGTTGGTTCATCCGCGCTTGAATTAACAAACCACGCCGCTGCCGGCGAGCGGGAAATGATTTGCGGTAATCCCCAACCGCAGCCAACTACGTAAAATTTCTCAAATGCAGAGTTGCGATGTCCGGCGAATTCGGTAAAAACTAGGAGGATTTAATTGGTTGTATAATAACCAGCGCAGTTTGACACGACGATGAGCAGCAAACAATCAGGGCAGCAAAGCAGCGGCAGCAACGTATCCCTCGGCCCGCCTCAAAAACAGGGCCTGTACGATCCACAGTTCGAGCACGACGCGTGCGGGCTGGGTTTTGTCGTGAACATCAAGGGCAAGAAATCCCACCAGCTTGTCACTGACGCGCTTCAAATTTTGATCAACCTCGATCACCGCGGCGCGTGCGGTTGCGAAACCAACACCGGCGACGGCGCGGGCATCCTGCTCCAGATACCGCACGAATTCCTCACCGCCAAAACGGCCAAGCTCGGCTTCACGCTGCCCGCGCCCGGCCAGTACGGCGTCGGCATGGTGTTCCTGCCGAAAAATTCCGCCGAGCGCGACGCGGTCAAGGCCGAGGTCGCCAAAATAATTTCCGCCGAAGGCCAGACGCTCCTCGGCTGGCGCGGTGTGCCGACGGACAATTCCACGCTTGGCAAATCCGCCGTCGCCGCCGAGCCGCACATGGCCCAGGTGTTCATTGGCCGCAGCGCGAACCTTAAGGACGACGCGGCGTTTGAGCGCAAGCTTTACGTCATCCGCAAGATTGCCGAACAGACCATCCGCTACGGCAACAAGATTGCCGGTGACAAATGGTTTTACGTCTCCAGCCTGTCGAGCCGGACGATTGTCTATAAAGGCATGTTGATGACGACGCAGATGTCGGACTATTACGCCGACCTGCGCGACGAGACGATGGTGACCGCGCTGGCGGTGGTACATTCCCGTTGTTCGACGAACACCTTTCCAAGTTGGGATCGCGCGCATCCGAACCGCTACATCGCGCACAACGGCGAAATCAATACGCTCCGGGGCAACGTCAACTGGATGCACGCCGCGCAGGCGAACTTGAAGTCCGAGGTTTTCGGCGGCGACATCAAGAAGCTGATCCCCGTCATCAACACGGACAACAGCGACTCCGCGCAGTTCGACAACGTCGTGGAGCTGCTTACGCTCGCCGGTCGCGAGTTGCCGCACACCATGATGATGATGATTCCCGAACCGTGGGAGAATCACGAGAGCATGGACGCCGAACGCCGAGCGTTTTACGAATTTCATTCCTGCCTCACCGAGCCGTGGGACGGCCCGGCTTCGATGATCTTCACCGACGGCATCCGGGTCGGTGCCTGTCTGGATCGTAATGGTCTTCGTCCTTCGCGTTACTACGTGACCAAGGACGACCTCGTCATCATGGGTTCGGAAGCGGGCGTGCTGCCCATCGCCCCGGAGCGCGTGGCGATCAAGGGACGTTTGCAACCCGGCCGCATGTTCCTCGTGGACACGATTGAAGGCCGCATCGTCGCCGACGAAGAGCTGAAGAAAAAATATGCGGGTGCGCATCCGTACCAACAATGGCTGGATGAGCATCATGTCCTGCTCGAAAATTTGCCGCAACCACCGGAAGGCACCGAGGTCACGCACCGCAAGGTTTTGCAACGGCAACAGGCGTTTGGCTACACCTTCGAGGATTTGCGTTTCATCGTCGGCCCGATGGCCAACGACGGCGTGCAACCGCTCGGTTCGATGGGCACAGACACGCCGCTGGCCGTGCTCTCGCAAAAGCCGCAACTGCTCTACAACTATTTCAAGCAGCTCTTCGCGCAGGTCACCAACCCGCCGATTGATCCGATCCGCGAGGAGATTGTCACCTCGACCGAGACGATGGTTGGCGCACGCGGCGGTTTGCTGAACCCGACGCCGGAAAGCTGCGCGCTCATCAAGCTCGAGCATCCGCTGCTCACCGACGACCAGTTGGAAAAACTCCGGCATGTGAACCGCAAGGGGTTCAAGGCCGAAACGATTTCAATGTTGTTCCCGGCCAAGGACGGCGCGAAAGGTCTCGAAGCCGCGCTGGAAAAAATGTTCGCCGCCGCCGAACAGGCAATTGCCCAAGGCGCGACGATTGTGATTCTTTCGGATCGCGGCGTGTCGCCGGAACTTGCGCCCATCCCTGCTTTGCTGGCGGTGGCGGGATTGCATCATCATCTTATCCGCGCCGGTTTGCGCGGCCGTTGCGGCCTCGTGCTCGAATCCGGCGAACCGCGCGAGGTGCATCATTTCGCCCTGCTCATCAGCTACGGTTGCAGCGCGATCAATCCCTATCTCGCCTACGACACGATTGACGATCTCATCGCCGAGAAGATGCTGCTCAACACCGACCACAAGACGGCGGTGAAAAAATTCATCAAAGCCTCCATCAAAGGCGTCGTGAAGACGATGGCCAAGATGGGCATCTCGACGATCCAGAGTTATCGCGGCGCGCAAGTGTTTGAAGCGATCGGCATCAACAAGGCCGTCGTGAACAAGTATTTTACCTGGACGCCCACGCGCATCGAAGGCATCGGGCTGGAAGTCATCGCGCAGGAAGCCTTGAAGCGGCACAATCACGCGTTTCCGAAACGCGAGGTCAACGGCGAACTCGAAGCTGGCGGCCAATATCAATGGCGTGCGGACGGCGAACAGCATCTGTTCAATCCGCAGACCATCCACAAACTGCAGATCGCCTGCCGCCTCAACAGCGAGAAGGTCTATCGCGAATACGCAGAACTGTTGAACAACCGGGCCACGACGCTGTGTACCTTGCGCGGTATGCTGGATTTCAAATTTGCCGACCAGGCCATCCCGCTCGAAGAAGTTGAATCCGTCGAGAGCCTTGTGAAGCGTTTCAAGACCGGCGCGATGAGCTACGGCTCCATCTCGAAGGAAGCGCATGAAGCGCTGGCTATCGCGATGAACCGCATCGGCGGCCGCAGCAACACCGGCGAAGGCGGCGAAGACCCGGCCCGCTACGTTCTCGAAGCCAACGGCGACTCGAAAAATTCCGCCATCAAGCAGGTCGCGTCCGGCCGCTTCGGTGTGACGAGCCATTATCTCGTCAACGCGAAGGAGCTTCAGATCAAGATGGCGCAGGGTGCCAAGCCCGGCGAAGGCGGCGAGCTGCCCGGCAAGAAAGTATTTCCGCAAATCGCCAAAACGCGCGGCACCACGGCGGGCGTCGGGCTCATTTCCCCGCCGCCGCACCATGACATTTACTCCATCGAAGATTTGGCGGAATTGATCCACGATTTGAAAAACTCGAACCGCCATGCGCGCATCAGCGTGAAGCTGGTGAGCGAAGTCGGCGTGGGCACCATCGCGGCGGGCGTGGCCAAGGCGCACGCGGACGTGGTTTTGATTTCCGGTCACGACGGCGGCACCGGTGCGTCCCCGCTCTCCTCAATCAAGCACGCGGGCGGCCCTTGGGAACTCGGTCTGGCTGAAACCCACCAGACGCTCGTGTTGAACAATCTGCGCAGCCGCATCTACGTCGAGACGGACGGGCAGTTGAAGACTGGTCGTGACGTGGCCATCGCGGCGTTGCTCGGCGCGGAAGAATTTGGTTTTGCCACTGCGCCGCTCGTGGTGCTGGGCTGCATTGTGATGCGCGTGTGCCATCTCAACACCTGTCCGGTCGGCGTGGCGACACAGGATCCGAAGTTGCGCGAACGCTTCACGGGCAATCCTGATCACGTTGTAAACTTCATGCGCTTCATTGCCATGGAACTGCGCGAGATCATGGCCAAGCTCGGCTTCCGCAAGCTGGAAGACATGGTGGGCCGAACGGACAAATTGATTCCGTGGAAGGCGATTAACCACTGGAAAGCCAGCGGACTGGATCTCACACCGCTGCTCCATCAGCCGGACGCCGGCCCGGAAGTTGGACGTTTCCGCCAGCAAGATCAGGATCACGGCCTCGACAAGTCGCTTGATCTCACCAAGATTTTGGATCTTTGCAAACCCGCCATTGAGCGCGGTGAAAAAGTGAAGGCCGAATTGCCGATCATCAACGTCAACCGCGTCGTCGGCACCATCACTGGCAGTGACCTCACGAAGAAACACGGGCCGAACGGGCTGGCCGAAGACACGATTCAACTCAAGTTCAACGGCAGCGCAGGCCAGAGCTTCGGCGCGTTTGTGCCGCGCGGCATGACGCTCGAACTCGAGGGCGATGCAAACGACTATTTCGGCAAGGGCCTGAGCGGCGGCAAGCTGATCGTGTATCCGTCCAAGGCTTCGACCTTCAAGGCCGAAGACAACATGATCGTCGGCAACGTGGCGTTTTACGGCGCGACGAGCGGCGAAGCTTATCTCTGCGGCATGGCCGGCGAACGCTTCGGCGTCCGCAACTCCGGCGTGAACGCGGTCGTGGAAGCCATCGGCGACCACGGCTGCGAATACATGACCGGCGGCCGCGTGGTCATTCTTGGCCCGACGGGGCGCAACTTTGCCGCTGGCATGAGCGGTGGTGTGGCTTACATCCTTGATGAAGCCGGCACGTTCGCGAGCCGTTGCAACATGGAGATGGTCGGTCTGGAAAAATTGGAAGATGCCGACGAGATCGAAGAACTTTGGAAACAGATTCAGCGCCACCAGATCTACACCGGCAGCAAAAAGGCCGCGCAAGTGCTGGCCGACTGGAAAAATCTCGTGCCGAAATTTGTGAAGGTCATGCCACAGGATTACAAACGCGTGCTGCTGTCGCTCAAGAAAGTCCAGTCACAGGGCTTGAGCGGTGAAGAGGCGATCATGGCGGCGTTTGAGGAAAACGTGAAGGGCGGACATTGATTTAATTCAGCAGCAATAAACCGAAACGAAACGACGATGGGAAAGCCAACCGGATTTTTAGAGTTCAAACGTGAGTTGCCGAAAGACCGTTCACCGCTCGGGCGCGTGGCGGACTACAAGGAATTTCACGAGCACCTGCCCGAAGCCGACCTCAAGAAGCAGGGTGCGCGCTGCATGGATTGCGGCATTCCGTTCTGCCACACCGGCCAGCTTATCAGCGGCATGGCGAGCGGCTGTCCGATCAACAACCTCATCCCCGAATGGAACGACCTCGTCTATCGCGGCCTGTGGAAAGAGGCGTTGGATCGCCTGCACAAGACGAATAATTTCCCGGAGTTCACTGGCCGCGTCTGCCCTGCCCCGTGCGAAGGTTCGTGCGTGCTCGGCATGAACAATCCCCCGGTCACGATCAAGAACATCGAGGTCAGCATCATTGACCACGGCTGGGAAAACGGCTGGGTCACACCTGAACTGCCGAAGCAGCGCACCGGTAAAAAAGTTGCCGTCATTGGCTCCGGCCCGGCGGGACTTTCCGCCGCCGCCCAACTCAACAAGGCCGGGCATCTGGTGACTGTGTTCGAGCGCGCCGACCGTCCCGGCGGCCTGCTCATGTATGGCATACCCAACATGAAGCTCGACAAGCAGGAAGTTGTACTGCGCCGGATTGCGCTGCTGGAAAAAGAAGGCGTGACCTTCGTCTGCAACACCGAAGTCGGCGTGAATCTCCCGGCGGAAAAACTCCTGAAAGATTTCGACGCCGTCGTCCTCGCTACCGGCGCGACCAAGCCGCGTGACCTGCCGATTGAAGGCCGTCCGCTCAAAGGCATCCACTTCGCGATGGAATTTCTCACGGCGAACACCAAGGCGGTGCTGGACCAGCACAAGAACGGCAATTTCATTGACGCCACCGGCAAGGACGTCGTTGTCATCGGCGGCGGCGACACCGGCACGGACTGCGTCGGCACTTCGATGCGGCACGGCTGCAAGTCGCTCGTGCAGGTGGAGATTTTGCCCAAGCCGCCGCTCGAACGCGCCAAGGATAATCCGTGGCCCGAATGGCCGAAAACTTACAAGCTCGATTACGGTCAGGAGGAAGCCGAGGCGAAGTTTGGCGCTGACCCGCGCATCTATCTCACCACCGCGACCAAGTTTGAAGCGGATGCGAACGGCCAGGTCAAAGCCGTTCACACTGTGCAAGTGGAATGGACGAAGAACGACAAGGGGCAGTTCATCCCGAAGAATGTTCCCGGCACGGAAAAAGTTTTGCCCGCGCAGCTCGTTTT
>JANYDP010000419.1 GCA_025363535.1 Verrucomicrobiota bacterium
CAGCAACATCATCGTGACCAGCGGCAACACGTTTGATGTATCCGTGATCAGCTTCACGCTTGGCGCGGGGCAAAATCTTTTGGGCGGCGGCATCAATGTCGGGGCAGTGAGTGCAGCGGCGGGCGCGAAAGTTTTTGCGGACACGGACGGCGGTATCGGGACAAACACATTCACCGGCAACTTGACGTTCGCTTCCGGCGCATCGGCGCAGTTTGATTTGAGCGGCTCCGCGAATGGCGCGAATGATAAAATTATTTTGAACGGTGCGGGCAGCGTGTTGACCGGCGGCGGCGCGAGCGTCCGCATCAAGTGTGGCGCGACGCTGGATCCAGCGAATGATTACAAGCTGTTCTCGCTGACCGGCGGCGGCGCAAGCATCGTGGGCAGTTTTGCCACTGCGCCGGTCTGGGCCGGCACGACGCCCGCGAACTCGGCGGCGTTTTCCATCGTCACACTCGGCACTTCCGTGGTGCTGCATTACTCCGCCGGGGCGACGAATCCGCCCGCCGTCACAAATCTTCCCGCGTCAAGCGTGCTCGCCACGACTGCGACGTTGAACGGCAATGTGACTTCGACCGGCGGTCAATTCCCGACTGTGAAAATTTATTACGGCACCACCAACGGCGGAACAAATCCGGCGGCGTGGACGACGAATATTTCGCTCGGTCTGCAAGGCGGCGCGTTTGCAACGGCGCTCACGAATCTCATAGCGAACTCTACATATTATTGCGCAGCGTTCGCCTCCAACTCCGCCGGAGCAACTTGGGCACAGCCGTCGCGTTCGTTCACCACGGCGTCAGGCAATCCGGCCATCATCACGAATTTTCCCGCATCCAATGTGCAGGGCGCGTCCGCGATCTTGAACGGCCAGGTCGTGTCCGTTGGTGTTGGCACGCCGAACATGACGCTCTATTACGGAACGAGCGACGCTGGCACGAATGCCGGCGCGTGGGCGAACAGCATTTATCTCGGCGCGCAGGGCGGAAGTTTTTCCGTCACCGCAATGGGGCTGTTGACGAACACCACTTACTATTTCACCGCCGCTGCCGTGAACGCCGACGGCACGGCGTGGGCGACGCCATCGTTGTCATTCACCACGCTGCCCACGGCACCAGTGGTTTCCGTGACGACGTATCACTACGACAACGCCCGCAGCGGCGCGAACACCAATGAAGTTTTGCTCACGCCGGCGCAGGTCAACACGAACAACTTTGGCCGCCTCATCAAATACGTCACCGACGGCTACATCTACACGCAGCCGTTGATTGTGCCGGGTGTGAACCTTCCCGGCGTCGGCGTGCGCAACGTGGTCTATGTCGCGAGCGAACACGACACGGTCTATGCGTTCGATGCCGACAGCAGCGCGGGCGCGAACGGCGGGCTGTTGTGGAAAACCAATCTCGGTATCGCGGCGTTGAGTGCGAACGGCGAATTCGGCGCGCGCTATTGCGGGACGTGTTTTCCCGACATCGTTCCCGAAGTCGGCATCACGGGAACGCCGGTGATTGATCCGGCGACCGGCACGCTCTACATCAACGTCGCCACACGCGAAATCTCGGGCACCACAAATTACATCCATCGCATCCACGCGCTCAACATCATGAACGGCACGGAGCGCAGTTACAGCCCGGTGGTTGTGAGCGGCTCGGTTCCCGGCACGGGGACGGACAGCGTCGGCGGCGTGATGACATTCAGCGGCAAGCAAGCGAACCAGCGCGCGGCGCTCACGCTCGTCGGCGGAATTCTTTACGTCGCCTACGCCGGTTACGCGGACACCGATCCGTATCACGGCTGGCTCTTCGGCTTCAATGCGACGAACCTTGCGCAGGTTTCCATTTTCAACACCACCCCCAACGCCACGGTCGCCGCCTTTGGCACGACGCACGCCGCCGAGGGCGGCATCTGGCAGGGCGGACATGGCCTCGTGGTGGACGCGAACACAAATTTATTTTTCATTACCGGCAATGGCAGCTTCAGCGCGTCCACGAACGGCGGCGATTATTCCGACACCGTCATGAAAATGGCGACGACCAATGGCTTGACGGTCGCGGATTTTTACACGCCTTCCGACCAGCTTGCGCTCGCCAACGCCGACACTGATCTTGGCGCCGTCGGCCCGGTGCTGTTGCCGGATTCGGTCGGCAACGGAACGCACCCGCATTTGCTGGCGGCGGGCGGCAAAAGCGGAACCATTTACCTGCTTGACCGTGACAACCTCGGGCACTTCGCCGGCACCAACGGGAATTTTTTGCAGATTGTCGCCAACGCCACCGCGACCATCTGGAGCTCGCCCGCGTATTGGAACAGCCGTTTGTTTTACCAGCCGGCCAATGCGGCGATGAAAGGTTTTTCCATCTCCAACGCGAGCGTCAATGCCACCGCGTTCGCGACGGCGGGCGCGGCGTTCGGCGCTTACAACGGCGGACCGGTCGTCTCCGCCAACGGCACGAACAACGGCATCGTGTGGGTCATCAACGGCGTGGGCGGCGGCGCAACGGAAGTGCTCTACGCCTACAATGCGACGAACCTCACCACGCTTTACAGCAGCAGCCAGATGGGCACTCTGACAACTTCGCGCGACTATCCCGGCAACGGCATCAAGATGATCACGCCCACGGTGGCGAACGGAAAGGTTTATGTCGGTGCGCAATTCGCGTTGAACATTTATGGCTTCAATACCTTTCTCGCCACGCCGACAATTTCGCCGAACGGCGCGAGCTACACGAACTCCGTCACCGTGACACTCGCCGACGCCACGCCCGGCGCGACGATTTATTACACGCTCGACGGCACGACGCCCACGACCAACTCGCTGCCCTACACCGCGCCGTTCGTGGTGACGACCACGCTGAACGTCTCGGCCATCGCGGTGAAATCTGGCGCGGCCAATAGCGCCGTAGCCACCGCGTCGTTCATCAACACCGCCGCGCTCGGCAACGGAGTCGGGTTGCTCGGTCAATACTGGTCGAACACGACGGCGGTGGTTTTCTCCAACGTAAATTTTGCGACCGCCGCCACGCTGACACGCACGGACGCCGTGGTGAATTTCAACTGGAGCAGCACGCCGCCAAGCGCCGCCATCGGCCAGACGAATTTTGCCGCGCGCTGGACCGGTAGCGTGCAGCCGCAATACAGCGAGGCCTACACGTTCACCACCGTGGCTGATGACGGCGTGCGTTTGTGGGTCAACGGCCAGTTGCTCATCAACGACTGGACGGCGCGCACCGATTCCGCGACGAACAGCGGCGCGATCACGCTCGCCGCACAGCAGCTTTACAACGTGCGGCTGGAATATTTCCAGACGACGAACAACGCCGTCGCGCAACTTTTGTGGAGCAGCGCGTCCACTGCGCTGGGCGTGATTCCGCAGACGCAGTTGTATCCGTTCACGAATCCGCCACCGAGCGTGGCGATGACGCAGCCCGCGAACGGCGCAATTTACACGGCGAGCGCCAGCGTCACGCTCGGCGCAGATGCGGACGCGCCGAACAATCCGATCAGCGCGGTGAGTTTTTATGCGAACGGAACTTTGCTCGGCACGTTGAGCAACAGCACGTATGCGCCATCGTATTTCCTGACCGCGACCGGTCTCGGCGCGGGCAGTTACGCGCTCACCGCCGTCGCGACGGACGGCAGCGGGATCGTGAGCACGTGTGCGCCAGTCAACATCACCGTCGCCGCTGCGAGCGGACAACCTTACGGTCTGACGACGAACGGAAATTTTTCCGCGTTCGGAAATATGCCCACCACTTCTGGCGGTGCTATGCCGGCGCTGCTTTCCGGCAGCGGTGCGTTTGCGAATACTCCGGCGCGCACAGCGGCGAGTGGATTCATTGCTTACAACCCAAACACCGCGCTCTGGTCCGACGCGGCGCAGAAATCGCGTTTGCTGGCGGTGCCGAACAATGGCGGCCTCATCACGCCGGATGAGCAGATTGGTTTCACCACGAACAACGCGTGGACGTTCCCCGCCGGAACCGTGTTCGTGAAAAATTTCGATCTCGTCGTGGATGAAACAAATACGAACGTCCCGCCGCGTCGCCTCGAAACGCGTTTGCTGGTGCGCGACATCAATGGCACGGTTTATGGCGTCACTTACAAATGGCGCGCGGACAACAGCGATGCGGATTTGCTGGCGTCCAGCTTGAGTGAAAATATCCTCATCACCAACGCCACCGACGTGCGGACGCAGGTCTGGTATTATCCAAGTCCGGCGGATTGTTTGACGTGCCACACGCCGCAGGC
>JANYDP010000467.1 GCA_025363535.1 Verrucomicrobiota bacterium
TGCTCGGCAAGATGCTGTTCACAAATTACCTGTTGCCGTTTGAAATCGTCTCCATCCTGCTCCTCGTGGCGATGGTGGGCGTGATTTTGCTTGGCAAGAAAGATTTGAAATAGCCACAGAGACACCGAGGCTCAGAGAATGAAGAAACAATTAACAAACATGTGGGTAGCACAGGCCTCTGGCCTGTCTGATTCGGCGTCTCGCCGAATCGCCTGCAATGATGTTTCGGGCGCGACGCCCGAAACTGCCCGCGAGACGCGGGCGCTACCCTATTTAGCTCTGTGCCTCTGCGCCTCTGTGGCAAAAATAAAATGAACGTCGGCTTGGAACATTATCTCGTGGTCAGCGCGCTGTTGTTCGCGCTCGGCCTGCTCGGCGTCATCACGCGCCGCAACCTCATTGTGATGTATATGTCGCTGGAGTTGATGCTCAACTCGGCGAATCTCGCGCTCGTCTCCTTTTCGCGGTTCAACGACAACCTCAACGGCCAGGTGATGGTGTTCTTCATCATCACCGTGGCGGCGGCGGAAGTGGCGGTCGGCCTGGCGCTGATCGTGGCGCTCTACCGCAAGCGCCAGACAGCGCACGTTGAAGATTTGACCTCGATGAAAAACTGATTTTCAGCCACAGATGAAACACAGATTAAACACAAATAAGACATCCGCAGATCTTGCCGATGGCCGCAGATTAAATCTGCCGGAAATAAATCTGCGGAAATCTGCGCCATCTGCGGAAAATGAAATCTGTGTTTCATCTGTATATATCTGTGGCTGATTAGAATGAAACTCGAAGCGTTACCTTGGTTGATCTTGTTCCTGCCGCTGCTCGCGGCGGGCATCATCACGCTGTTCACCCTGCGCAACAAGGCCGTCAGCGCCACGCTGTCCATCGGCGCAATTGTCACGGGTTTCGTCCTCACGCTCGCGCTCATCAAGTTCAGCGGTTGGGAAGCACGCGAAATTTCCGTCAACTGGCTCTCCATCGGCAGCCTCAACGTGGACTTCGGTCTCAAACTCGACGCGCTCAGCCTGATGATGCTGCTTATCGTCACCGGCGTCGGCAGCGCGATTCACATTTATTCCTACGGCTACATGCACGACGACCCGGGTTTCTCGCGCTTCTTCGCGTGCCTGAGCCTGTTCACGTTCTCAATGCTCGGCATCGTGCTCTCGAATAATTTCCTCCAGATGTTCATCTTCTGGGAACTCGTCGGCGTGTCGAGCTACCTGCTCATCGGTTTCTGGCTTGAAAAACCGAGCGCAGCCGACGCGGCGAAAAAAGCGTTCATCACGAACCGCCTCGGCGATTTCGGTTTCATTCTCGGAATTCTGACAATCTTCGCGGTCGCAGGTTCGTTGAACTTTGCGAACGTTCAGGAACAACTCAAAGCGAACCCAGCTTTGTTTGGCGCATCAGCCACGCTCGCCGGCCTCCTGATCTTCTGCGGCGCGATGGGCAAGTCCGCGCAATTCCCGTTGCACGTCTGGTTGCCCGACGCGATGGAAGGCCCGACGCCCGTCAGCGCGCTCATCCACGCCGCGACGATGGTGGCCGCCGGTGTTTACATGCTGTGCCGCGTGTTCTTGATCTTCACGCCCGACGCGCTCACCGTCATCGCGTGGATCGGCGGATTCACCGCGTTGCTCGCCGCGCTCATCGCCGTCCAGCAAAACGACATCAAACGCATCCTCGCCTACTCGACGCTCTCGCAACTCGGCTACATGGTCATGGCCGTCGGCCTTGGCGGGCCGACCGCCGCGATGTTCCATCTGACCACGCACGCGTTCTTCAAGGCGCTGCTGTTCCTCGGCGCAGGCTCGGTCATCCACGCCATGCACCACGAGCAGGACATCTGGAAGATGGGTGCGCTCCGCAAAAAAATGCCCGTGACCTTCTGGACGTTCCTTGTCGGCACGCTCGCGCTCTGCGGCGTCCCACCGTTCAGCGGCTTTTACTCGAAGGACGCCATCCTCGCGCAAGCGTTGCATCGCGCGCATGAAAATCCTGTTACCGGCTATGCGCTGTTCGCCGTCGCCGCGCTCGTTGCCGTGCTGACCACATTCTACATGTTCCGCTTGTTCTTCGTAGCGTTTGTCGGTGAACCAAAAACGCATGAAGCCGAACACGCCCACGAATCACCCGGCGTCATGATCTGGCCGCTGCGAATTTTGGCTGTTCTTTCGATTATCGCAGGACTCATTGGAATCACTGGAATTCTGAATCATCACTTTCTTGCTTCAGGAATGCATCAAGTCGTTTCGGAGGCCCGAGGGCGCATGGCCGTCAACGAAACAAATTGGGAAGTAGAAGAAACACCTTTCCCGCAATCCATCATCGAGCCGTTCCAACACGCGCCCATC
>JANYDP010000520.1 GCA_025363535.1 Verrucomicrobiota bacterium
TGCCGAGACGCCGCTACGAGCCGAGGCATGAATTTTCTGGAACGCATCAAGGCGCGATTTGCGCGCAAGGAAAAACCCGAGCATCTCCGGCGCGGCGAACTGGGCGAGCGCGCCGCCAAAAAATTTCTGCAACGCCAGGGGTTGAAATTTCTCACGGCCAATTTCCGTTCCGCGCGCGGCGAGATTGATCTGGTTTTTCGCGATGCCGATTGCCTGGTGTTCGCGGAGGTAAAGACGCGGTCGTCTGAAACCTGGACGCGCCCCGCCGCCGCCGTGGATGCGCGCAAGCGGCGGCTGCTTTCCCAGACCGCGCTGGACTATCTGAGGTTGTTGAAAAATCCCGCCGTGAAAATTCGTTTTGACATTGTAGAGGTGCTGCTGGACGACGGCGCGGTGCGCGAAGTCCGGCATCTGCCCAACAGCTTCCCGATGGCCAAGCCGTATCGCTACGGGTGACCCGTCGGTCGGTGGCCGCCCCAGCTTCAACGGGCAGTTCTCGCCGGGTACGTCCGCTCAACACGGCAGCCTTTGCCCGCTGCCACCTTCCCCAATCCGCTCCGACTTCCGCTCATCCTTCCGCAATGCAAGCCGTTTCCACGGGATTCACCTGGCATAAGCCGCTTGGCATCGGCGTTGCTTGGCACTGCTGGAATTCGATTATCTCTTATGGCAAACACAAATGTTACCGGGCTTGCAGGCATGGTTGAAGTTGTCAATTCGCTCGCGTTGGAACTGGCTTTCGTTGAACCCGACAAGGACACCGGGCTGCTGCCCATCAATAATTTCCTGCTGCAAATTGAGGAGCATTGCCAGAAAACGCCGCCCGCTCCGGAAATTGTCAGCGCCGTGAAGCTGGCCCGCGCCTGCGTGGACAAAATTTTTGACACGTCCGCCAAGTTCGACGCGGCATCCGTCGAATGGCTCGCGCAATGGCATTCGTGGATGAACACCGCGCTGGAACGTTGCCAGAAAGAGCAGCCGCTGCCGGAATTTCCCGCCGCCTGGCATGCCGTTGCCGCCGCACCCGCTGCGACTCCGCCCGCTGCCGCCAAAGTGCCGGCCGCCGCGCCAACCCCGGTCATCGCCGAAGACACCGTCTCGCCGCTGGTCTTGAACCTTGGAGCCGACCAGGAACTTCTTTCCGAATTCATCAACGAATCGCAGGAACACCTGGCGAACATTGAGAACGGCGTGCTCGTGCTGGAAGGCGATCCGACCAATGCCGACACGCTCAACACGATTTTCCGCGCGTTCCATACTTTCAAGGGCGGCTCGGGGTTTCTCAACCTGCTGCCGATCCAGGCGCTCGCCCACGAACTCGAGTCGCTCCTCGACGCCGCGCGCCAGCACAAGCTCGCCATCAGTTCACCGATCATTGACATCATTCTCGAAGGCGGCGACGCGCTGAAAAAATTCGTCACCCAAATCCTGGCGCAGTTGAACGGCAACCAGGCCGGGCAACCGATTCTCGTGCCGACCGGTGCCTTGATCGCGCGCGTCAAAACCATTCTCACCAATCCCGCCGCCCCCGTGGCCGCCGCGCCCAAACCCGTCGAAGCGGCGCCAACACCCGCGCCCGCCACGGAACCGAAGTTGGTCGCCCTGCCCGCGCCCACCGACCAGGACGAACAATCTGCCAGCACGGCCATTGCCGCGGCCGCCAAACCGGCCGCCGCTGAATCCGCGAAACCGGCCGCCGGCAACAACGCCGCCGGGTTCGTGAAAGTGGACACGCAAAAGCTCGACAGCCTCATTGATCTCGTCGGCGAACTGGTCATCTCCGAATCCATGGTTGTGCAAGACCCGGAATTATTGAAGCTGCCCAGTCGGCATCTCGCCCGCAATCTCGCCCAACTCCGCCGCATCACCAGCGAACTCCAGCGCACCACCATGTCGCTGCGCATGGTGCCCATCAAAGCCACGTTCCAAAAAATGAACCGCCTCGTCCGCGATCTCGCGGCCAAGCAAGGCAAAGAAGTGCAGCTCGTCCTCAGCGGTGAGGACACCGAGCTGGACCGTAACATCGTCGAGGAAATTTCCGACCCGCTCGTCCACATGATCCGCAACGC
>JANYDP010000571.1 GCA_025363535.1 Verrucomicrobiota bacterium
CCGTTGCCGACACCTGAAGAAATTGCCGCCGCGCAGCCGAAGCAGGAACAGCGTCAGGAACGCCGTGGTCATCGCGGCGACATCTGGGGCAAGACCTCCGTGCAGGCGCCGCCGGACAAGGCTCCCGCTGCAGAGAAGAAACCCCGCGCGGCGAAGGCGGAATAATCGTTCCATCCCATTTACACGAGGGCGGGCCAGCGATGGCCCGCCTTTTTTGTTGTTCGAACCGTAACCCCGGTCGGGTGGTGGCAGTCTGAACTGTCGCGCATGAACCATCCGACCCTGAGTCCATTCCGGCTTCCGATATTCTTTCTCCTCTTGATCACCGCGTCCGATTTCGTTCCGAAGTCGTCCGCCGCGATCATTGGCACCAATCCGCCCACGCCACCGCTCACGTTTGAGCGCATCGCCGCGCTGCCCCAGCCGGCGCCGGCGGCGTGGAAAAAGTACCTGGAGCATTCTGTCCGGCAGCGGCAGAACGACCAGAAATTTTTTCAGCGCGAGCTGCGCAGTCACAGCCTTCAGCAGTCCACCGTGCCGCCGACCAGCCGTTCCACGGCAGCCATGCCTTTGAACAACGATGCGGCCTGGTACAGCGGCGGCGAAGCCCGGCGCACTGCCGACAACGTGATTTCGTTTCAGACGCCCGCCGGCGGCTGGAGCAAAAATTTGGATGTCTCCTGGCACCCGCGCGCGGTGGGCGAACTCTTCGGGCCGGAAAACGGTTCGCAGTTTCTGGGCCGCGCAGATTTTGACGCGCCGCTGGAGGGAAGCTGGAATTACGTCGGCACGATTGACAACGACGCCACGACGACCGAGCTGAAATTTTTGGCAAAGGTAATCGTTGCGGGCGGAAAAAAAGACGGTGCGCGCGATCGCGAGGCATTTTTTCACGGTCTGGATTATTTGTTCGCCGCGCAATTTCCCAATGGCGGCTGGCCGCAGGTGTGGCCGCTGCAGGGTGGCTACCACGACGCGATCACCTTTAACGACGGGGCGATGCTCAACGTGCTGGAACTCTTGAACTCCGTTGCTGAGGCCAAGGCGGAATTTGCTTTTGTCCCGGCGAAATACCGGCAGCGCGCCGCCGCCAGTTTCAAAAAGGGACTGGCATGTCTCCTGGCTGCGCAGGTCGTGGTAGCCGATCGCCGCACCATCTGGTGCCAGCAGTATGAGGCGATTCGTTTGCAGCCGGCTTCGGCCAGAAATTACGAGATGCCCGCCCTGTCCTCCGGAGAGAGCGCAGGCATCATGCTATTTTTGATGCAACTGCCCGCGCCGAATCCGGTGGAGGTGGCGGCGGTTTACGCGGCGGCGGACTGGTTTGAAAAAACAAAGTTGATGGATGTGGCTTTCAAAAACTCCGGCCCCGATGGTCGGCACCTGATCGCCACCCCGGGCAACGGCCCGATCTGGGCGCGCTATTATGAAATCGCCGATGACAAACCCATCTTTGGCGACCGCGACAAAAGCATTCACGACACCGTGGATGAAATCTCGCTCGAACGGCGCAAGGGATATTCCTGGTACACGGATTCCGCCCAGCGCGCGTTGGAGCAATATGGTCGTTGGAGCCGGGCGCATCCACTGGCGAATTAAGCGCCGGGGATTTTGAGATCGGTGCGTCAGGCCCGCCGGCGCAGCCAGAAAATGCCGGCGATCAGCGCAGCGCTGACGAGTGACATGAGGAGCGCCGACTCGATGAAATAAGAAACCGCCACCAGCGCAATGCCGCCAAACAGCAGGATCGGCTCGCTCTGTTTTTTTCCAAAGATGACGAAGCCGGAGCCGATGGAACCCCAGAGCAGCGAGGCGAAGAGTGAGTTGGAATCTAAATTCATGGGCGGCTCAGGTGCATGTTTGCGGCGGGAATCTACAAACCGCACTGACATCCGGCGAGCGTTGATTTAACTTTTCCCGAATTGAAAACCGAAGTTCCATCCTTTCTCCGCGTGCAAGTCAACGGGATTTTTCTCGCCGTGAAATTGCAGCCGCGCGCGTCGAAGAATGAAATCGGCGCGGCGCTGGGCGACGAGCTGCGCATCAAGGTCACCGCACCGCCGGTGGACGCGGCGGCAAACCAGGCGTTGATTGAGCTGCTGGCGGACACCTTGGATTGTGCGCGCGGCCAGGTGGAATTGATCCGGGGCCAGACTTCTCGCCACAAAACCATCCGGCTGCACGGACTTTCCTTGGCGGCGGTGATGCGAGCGTTGACGGCGGCCGCGTGAAAATTATTTGAGCAGCCGGCCGTCCGGGGCTATGACGTGCCACTGGTTTTCCCGCAGCGAGATTTTCACGGCTCCGAAATCACGGGTGAAAATGACCGGCACGGCGCGTTGGGCCAGGCGTTCGCGCAATTTTGTTCCGGCCCGTTTGCCGGCCGGAAACTCGGAGTCAGCGATGATGATCAGTTCGGGCTTGATCGCGTCCAGCAACGGTTCGTCCAGCGGTTCGCCTTGTTCGGGCAGGCA
>JANYDP010000014.1 GCA_025363535.1 Verrucomicrobiota bacterium
CTCCGCCAATCGCGTTCGCTCGGTGGCGAGCGACTCAGCAATCTCCGTTGCGCGCTGGCGGCGATCCATCCCCATGTCCAGCTCCCGTTCCACAACGCCGCTCTCGGTCTCCAGCCCTTGAATGCGCCGCCGGCAATCGTCCACCTCCGCCGGCACCGCATGCTGGCTAATTGACACACGGGCGCACGCCGTATCAATCAGACTCACCGACTTGTCCGGAAGCTGCCGCGCCGGGATATAGCGGTGCGAGAGCTTGACGGCTGCTTCGATCGCCTCGTCGAGGATCTGCACGCGGTGGTGCTTTTCCAGAGCCGATACGAGTCCACGCATCATGAGGATCGCCTTTTCCTCCGACGGTTCCTCGACCTTGATCACCTGGAAACGGCGGGTGAGCGCAGGATCCTTCTCGATGTGTTTCTTGTATTCGTCCCAGGTCGTTGCCGCGATGGTGCGCAGTGTGCCGCGAGCCAGCGCGGGTTTCAGCAAGTTGGCGGCATCACCTGTGCCGGCCGCACCACCGGCCCCGATCAGGGTGTGAGCTTCGTCGATGAAGAGGATGATGCTGTTTTTGGCCGCCTGCACCTCATCGATCACCTGACGAAGGCGCAGCTCGAACTCGCCCTTCATGCTCGCGCCGGCTTGGAGCAGGCCGATATCGAGGCTGCGGAGCGTCACATTGCGCAACGGTGGCGGCACGTCGCCCGCGGCAATGCGCAGGGCGAATCCTTCCACCACGGCCGTCTTTCCGACACCGGCCTCGCCTGTCATGATCGGGTTGTTCTGACGGCGGCGCATCAGGATGTCCACGCACTGACGAATTTCCTCGTCGCGACCAATGATGGGATCAATCTCGCCCTTGCGAACTTTTTCCGTAAGGTCGGTGGTGAAGCGTTTCAACGCCTCTTGCTTGCCCATCTCAGCGGGCGCAATCGCCCCGCTCGCTTCGCCCGGTGATGCACCGGCGCTCATGCCAGAGCCATCGCTGGGACGCATGCCGTCCTCGGGCGAGCCGGCAACGATCTTCGCATAATCGTCGCTGAGTTGTTCGAGTTTGATTTTTGAAAACTCCCGCGAGAGGCCGAGGAAAACATTCTTGAGCGAATCGGTTTTGAGAAAGGCGACGATCAGATGGCCGGTGCGCACCTGGTATTCGCCGAACATCAGCGTCGAGAACAAATACGACTGCTGAAGCGCGGTCTCGATGTGCGGTGAGAAATCACTGATGGCGGTCGCGCCGCGCGGAAGTTTGTCGAGCGAGGCAACCAGGTCGGTGGCCAGACGCGAGCCGTCGAGGTTGAAGTGCTTGATGATGCGGAGCACGTCGGAGTCCTGTTGCTGTAGCAATTGGTGGAGCCAGTGGACGGTTTCGACGTAGGCGTTGCCACGCATCTTGCAGAAGATGGTGGCGGCTTCGATGGATTTGTAGCCCAGTGGATTGAGCTTGCCGAAGAGGGTGGAGCGTTTGATTTCAGCCATAAGTGGGAGGTTTGTTTATAGAATCAGTTGGAATGTAAAATTAAATCTTCGACGTCCTTCGCGAACGGTTTGGTTTGCAGCCAGGTCGTCCAGCCGAGCCGGCCCGTCTTGCCGAGTTGCGTCTTGGGCACTTCGTTTTTATCCAGCACGAGTTGCGCCTCCCAGGTGAATTCATCCCCGATGTAGTAGCGCACCCAGTCGCGCAGGCGTTGGAACGAACTGCCCGTCGGCAGCAGCCTCTCCATATCCGCCAGCTTCATCGGCCCCAGCCGCAAGCGGAAATGCAACTGACAGGTCCAGACTTGCGTGCCGAGGATCACGTTGGAACCCAGGGAACCCGTCGCCGCTGATTGGCCCAACTGGCAACTATAGTCCTGACCGCCGCGTTCATGGAGTTTTTGCCAGCGCCCGACAAACGGCTCCACCTCGGTGGCAATTCCAAAAAAATCCTGCACGATGGCCGCCAGCCCTTCCGCGTTGCGGTTCTGTTGAATGATGCGCCCGGCGTAGTTCAACTTTGCATGATCCGGCACTGAGTCACAGCCATG
>JANYDP010000015.1 GCA_025363535.1 Verrucomicrobiota bacterium
CAAGTTATTTCCAGTTCCATCTGGTGTTGATAAGGCGGAGCAAAGACGCCGACAATCACCCACGGATTAGGGGCGAAGCCGTGAAACTGTTGGGTTGTGCCGAGGAAGAAATGCAAGTCGCGTTTGCCAAACTCGTCGAGATATTTTGCCTTCACTTTTTCCAACGCAATCGCTTCATCAGCGTAACGACGGAGGCAATTCCAATATAGCTGGCCACATTCCCAATCCAAAACTTGCATGGTGCTTTTCCGTCCATCCGCATCCTCGATTTGATATGAAAATGCGTATGGCAGTTTTGGGATGAGCTTGAATGTTTCGCGCCAAGAGTCTTCAGCGAACATCTGCGCTTGTTTTGTCTGCTCACGCATTTGCGCCACTTTGTTGGGTTTCCAATCGCGATCGTCATCTTCCCAAATGAAGCCGCGAATTTTTGTCGGCTTGAAAACCGCGAGCGACAATCGGTTTTCCTTCGCACCAACCATCAGTGGCTCAAGTCGGTCGTAAACCTTGGCCTTGCCGCAGAGCGAACGATTGAAACGGCTGAACCCAATCGCCATTCGTCAGATGCAGGTTTTAACTTCATCGAATTTGAAGGCGTTGCCAGGGGCGAAGAAGGATTGAATTCCACCGTGACCGTGGAGCACTGAAAATAATTTGAAAAAACTATTGCACACAAAAACCTGTTTGCTATTCTCTGCGCTCCGTTTGACCCGAACAAGTCGGCGGACAGCATTAACTGCGGAACCGATAACTGATTTTCCCGTCTGGGAACAGGATTAATGGCTCCGCGCTTCAAGTAGCTGATTTGGTTTGTTTTTGATTTTATGCCAGTAAAGACATTTAGACCGCTGACGCCGTCCACGAGATATATCTCGTACGCCGACTTCAGTGACATCACGAAGTCCAAGCCTGAAAAGAGCTTGATCGAGATTCGCAAGCGCTCCGGCGGCCGCAACCATTACGGTCGCGCCACGGCTCGCGGCATCGGCGGCGGTCACAAGCAGAAAATCCGCCTCATTGATTTCAAGCGCCAGAAGCACGGCATGGAAGCCACGGTCGTCGGGATCGAGTATGATCCGGGTCGCTCCGCGCGCATCGCGCTGCTGGAATACAAGGACGGCGAGAAGACTTACATCGTGTCCCCGAACGGTCTGGCCGTCGGAGCCAAGCTGATGAGCGGGCCGACTGCGCCGCCCGAACTGGGAAATTGCCTTCCGTTGAAGTTGATCCCGATGGCGAGCGCCATCCACAACATTGAAATCACTCCCGGTCGCGGCGCGCAGATGGTGCGCACGGCGGGCGGTTCGGCGACGTTGATGTCCCGTGACGAAGGCTACGCTCAGGTGCGACTGCCGTCTGGCGAAATCCGCCGCTTCCATGAGGAGTGCTGCGCGACGCTCGGTCAGGTTGGCAACACTGAGCACGAGAATGTTGTGCTCGGCAAGGCGGGCCGTTCGCGGCATCGCGGCATCCGGCCGATTTCCCGCGGTGTCGCTCGTAACCCGGTGGATCATCCGAACGGTGGCGGTCAGGGCAAATCCAAAGGCGGCGGCGGCTGGCAGCAGCTCGTGTCCCCGTGGGGTTTTGTGGCCAAGGGCGGGCGCACCCGCGACAAGAAGAAACTTTCCAACCGGTTTATTTTGGTGCGGCGCGATGGCCGGCCGATGAAGCACAAGTAAGAATTTATGGGTCGCTCAATTAAAAAAGGTCCGTTCATTGATGGACACCTCCTGGAAAAAATCCAGAAGGCCAAGGCCGCGAATCAGAAGACGCCGATCAAGACCTGGTCGCGCCGCTCGATGATCACGCCGGAATTTATCGGCCTGACGTTCACCGTTCACAACGGCAAGGTGTTCAACCCGGTGTTCGTCACGGAAAACATGGTTGGCCACCGGCTTGGGGAATTTTCCCTGACGCGCACGTTTAAGAAACACGGCGCGCACACGGCCAAAGCGGAAGCGAAATAGTCTTTATGCAAGTTCACGCCATTTTGAAAAATGTCCGCATGTCCGCGCAGAAGATGCGCGAGGTGGTGCGGCAGATCCAGGGATTGCCTGCGATCCAGGCGCAGGCCGTGCTCGCCGTCGTGCCCCGCAAAGGCGCGCGGTTTGTCGCCAAGGTGCTGGACTCGGCCATCGCCAACGCGGTGAACAACAACCACGCCAAAGTGGAAAAGCTGATGGTCAAAGAAGCGGTCGCCGGCACTGCCACCACGATGCGGCGTTTCACTCCGAAGGCGCGCGGTTCGGCGGGTCCGATCCTCAAGCGCAACTGCCACATTAAAATCACCGTTTCCGACGAATAACTAGTATGGGCCAAAAAGTAAATCCAATCGGTCTGCGCGTCGGCGTCAACAAAGACTGGCGTTCCAAGTGGTATGCCGGCAAAAAAGAATTCGGCAAGCTGCTCACCGAAGACCGGATGATCCGCGACCTGCTGAAGAAGAAGCTCGAGGCCGCCTCGGTTCCGAAGATTTTGATTGAGCGCGCCGCCAGCCGCTGCCGTATCACGATTCTCACCGCCCGTCCCGGCGTGGTCATCGGCCGCAAAGGCTCGGAAATTGACAAGCTCAAGGAAGAGATGAGCAAGATGACCGGCAAGGAAGTCTATGTGGACATTGTTGAGATCAAGCAGCCGGAAATTGACGCGCAGCTCGTCGCGGAAAACATCGCGCTCCAGTTGGAACGCCGCGTGTCCTTCCGCCGCGCGATGAAGAAAGCCTTGGCCACGGCGAAAGATTTTGGCGCGGAAGGCATCAAGCTCCGTTGCGCCGGCCGTCTCGGCGGCGCGGAAATCGCCCGCGTTGAGCAGTATCACTGGGGCCGCGTTCCGCTGCATACTTTGCGCGCAAACATTGACTACGGTTTCGCCGAAGCCAAGACCATGTATGGCAAGCTCGGCATCAAGTGCTGGATCTGCAAAGGCGAGAACAAGCCGATGAAGAACCAACCTGCGCCGGTGGAAGTCCCGATTGGGAAGTAATTTTTCAGAAAGATTTTTGTTATGCCAATGCAACCCGCAAGAGTGAAGTTCCGCAAGATGCACCGCGGCAGCCGTACCGGGCTGGCCTATCGCGGCAGCACGGTGGCCTTCGGCGAATATGGTTTGATGGCGCTCGAGCGCTGCTGGATGGACACGAAGCAGATTGAAGCGGCCCGCGTCGCGGTGGCCCGCAACATGAAGCGTCACGGTAAAATGTGGATCCGCATTTTCCCGCAAAAGTCCTACACGAAGAAGCCGCTGGAAACGCGAATGGGCAAGGGCAAGGGACCGCTCGAATCCTGGGTGGCCGTTGTGCGGCCGGCGAACATTTTGATCGAAGTGGACGGAGTGACGGAAGCGGTGGCCCGTGAGTCATTGCGGCTGGCGGCGACGAAACTGCCGATTGCGACCAAGTTCATCACGCGTCATCGCAGCAAGAGCTAATTTTATGAAGATGTCGGAATTGAAAGACATGACCCAGGTGGAGTTGGCGGCGAAAGGCCGCGATTTGCGCCAGGAAGTATTTAACCTGCGTTTGCAGCAGGCCAGCGCCCAGTTGGAAAAGCCGGCGCGGCTGCGGACCATCCGCAAAGACATCGCGCGGCTCGAAACCCGGCTGTCTCAACTGCGCAACAAAGCGGCTTAATCATTTATTTGTATGGCTGAAGAAACCAAAAATATTGCGGTAGATCGCGGCGTCCGCAAGGAACGCGTCGGCGAAGTTGTCTCGAACAAGATGACGAAGACCATTGTGGTGCGCGTCCAACGGCGCTTCCCGCATCCGAAATTTAAGAAGGTCGTGACCGGCTACGCCAAGTTTTACGCCCACGACGAAAAGAACGATGCGAAGATCGGCGACACCGTCCGCATTGAAGAAACCCGCCCGTTGTCCAAGCTGAAACGCTGGCGCCTGGTGCAGGTTGTGGAACGCAGCTCCGGGGTGACGCCGGTGGCCGCTTAATTTAAAATTTTATGCTGCAAATTCGCTCTAGTTTGGATGTGGCTGACAACACCGGCGCCAAGGTGGCTTGGACCATCGGTGTGCTGGGCAAGAACCAGCGGTATGCCCACGTCGGCGATGTGGTCAAGGTTCACATCAAAGAAGCCACGCCGGATGGAACGATCAAAAAGGGCGAGGTCTGTGATGCCGTCATCGTGCGGACCCGGCAGATCATCGGGCGCTCAGACGGCTCGTATGTGCGGTTTGACCGCAACGCCTGCGTGATCATTGACAAGGAATTGAACCCGCGCGGCACCCGCATTTTCGGGCCGGTGGCGCGCG
>JANYDP010000045.1 GCA_025363535.1 Verrucomicrobiota bacterium
CTTCTTCCTTCTGCTCACCCAGACCGAGCATGATACCGGACTTCGTGTGAATCGCGTCACCACGCTTCGCCTTCACCTTGGCCAGCACGCTCAACGAACGGTCATACGTCGCGCGATGCCGTACGCTCGGCGTGAGGCGACGGACGGTTTCGAGGTTGTGATTGTAGATGTGCGGGTTTGCGGCGAGCACCATTTCGATGCACGCGTCGTTGTCGAGAAAATCGGGAACGAGCACTTCGATGACGATGCCCGGATTCAACTCGCGAACTTTTTCAATGCTCTGGCGAAAATGTTCCGCGCCGCCGTCCTTCAAATCATCGCGCGCCACCGCCGTGATGACGACGTGCTTCAACTTCATCCGCCGCGTGGCTTCCGCGACGCGCATCGGTTCATCGGCTTCGAGCGCGAGCGGTTTGGCGGTGCTGACCGCGCAGAAACCACAGGCGCGCGTGCAGCGGTCGCCGGCGATCATGAACGTGGCCGTGCCCTTGCTCCAGCATTCCCAATGGTTTGGGCACTTGGCGCTTTCGCAGACGGTGTGCAGCTTGAGTTCGTCGAGCAGCGAGCGCGTGTGCGCGAACGTGTCGGACGTGGGCAGCTTGATGCGCAGCCATTCCGGCAGGCGCGGGCGAGGTTTCAATTCGGTTGTTGTCATTCAATAAAAACTTTTGACGCGAATTGCGCTAATTTAAGCGAATTGATTTTTTAATTCGCGATAATTCGCGCAATTCGCGTCAAGCCTTTCCGTTCAAGCTCTTGAAAAATCCCGGCAATTCTTCCGGGCCGAAATCCGCCAGCACCTTGCCATTCACCTCCAGCACTGGCGCAAGTTCTTGACCGGACAGGCGCACCATCTCGGCAAACGCCTTGTCGTCGGCGATGACATCCAGCTTTTCGTATTGGATGTCGTGGTCGTCGAGCCAGCGGATGGCTTTGTGGCACCAGCCGCAGTAGGGTTTGATGAAAAGACGGATTTTCATTTCTAGCTTCAATAAACTTGCTCGTGCGTGCCGATGTTGATGAGCAACACAACCTCCGCGCCGGTTTTGGGATTTTTTTGTTTGGAAAAAACAATCCGGCAGTCGTAAGCCGCGGAACACGCGTGAAGTCCGGCGAGTTGCCCGCTCAATGGATGCATTTTCAAACGCGGGTCGGCGAGATTTTCCGACATGCGCAGCAAGGTGGCTTCAATCTGTCTTTGCAACGCGGAATTTTTTGAAGTCAATTTCCGAAAAGCACGCTCGAATTTCGGTGTGAGAACAAGTTCGCGCATGGCTCACTTGGCCGCGCGCAGACGGGCGATGACATTTTCGGCTGAGGCAGGCTTGAGTTTGCCGGAGCGGAATTTTTTTACGGCAACAACGGCATCGGCGGCGGTTTCCTTGCGCCAGCTTTCGGTGCGGCGGCGTTGCAGCAATTCCGCCAGCATCGTCTGCTCCTCGGCAGGCAATGTCTCGGCGCTCGCCAGCACACGTTCAAAAGTTAAAGACGCCATGCGGGGAAAGTATCAGAAAATCCGACTCAAGCAAGTTGCGAAGTCTAGCCAGCGGATGGCTTTGTGGCACCAGCCGCAGTAGGGTTTGATGAAGAGACGGGGTTTCACAAATGGTTCGTAGGAGTCAAGGTAACGAGACTCAAATTAAAGAAGTGCGGATTGATTATTGGATTTGGATGATGGAAAGCGTGGTGCTGGGAACATTGGTTGGCTGATTGAATCCGTAGGAAAATGCGTCACCAGAATTAAAAACGTAAATCAGGTCGCCCTGTAAACATTGGACGGTTGTTTGTCCACTGACTGTCTTACCAATTCCATTTAAATAATCCCAAGTTAGGTATGCCATTCCATTAGTGCTTGCATCGTTTGAGACAACAATTTGAATTGCAGCACCATATTCGACCCCTGGCGTTACATGTCCGCCTATGTTGATTGTAAAACTAATTTGATAAACGCCCGCAGCAGGAACTTTGAAGGTCGTTCCGTTAGTCGTCCAATCACCAATGAAGCTGGAAAAAGGGATGGGGGCATTGTTGCTGACAACTTGATAGCCAAAACCAAAGGCGGAAGTGAAGTTTTTCGTCAGATTGGCGACAATGCTGTTGGAGGTCGCATTGATTTGGTTGGCCAAATCAGCTTCCGCCCGCACCGAACCGATTTCCACGCTCACCGGTGCCAAAGCATATAAAGTCAAAATGTAGGTGCCGGCGGGAATGTTGGCGGGCAAGGTGGCAAAGATATCCGCCGATTTTCCCGCCTGATGCCAAGGCAGTTTGTAATCTCCAAGCTTGACCGTGTGGTTGGTGGCGTAGGTTCCGGTGTAAGGGATGTCCAACTGGTTGGTGGTCACCCGCACCGTACTCAAGGTTCCGCCCAAGGCGGTCGCGGCCGTCAGCGCCAGCGAGAGAAGTCCGAGGATTGTGTTCTTTTTCATTTTTGTTTTTGGTTGTTTCAATTTTTATTCCACGCCATTTCCACAAACCTCATTCCAAAGCCCAGAATGAAGTTGCAAGAAAAACACAACTCACCCCCCAATCTGCTTTTTGTAATCCTCCGGCGAGAGCAGCGCATTGAGTTCCGCCGCGTTGCTCAGCTTGATCTTGTAAAACCAGCCCGCCGCGTGCGGCTCCTTGTTCACCAACGCTGGATCGTCCACCACGGCCTGGTTGACCTCGATGATTTCGCCGCTGACGGGTGAGTAAATGTCGCTGGCGGTCTTGACGGATTCCACCACGGCGCAGGTTTCACCGGCCTTCACCTGGCGGCCCACGGCGGGCAGTTCCACAAAGACGATGTCGGTGAGTTCCTGCTGCGCGTGATCGGTAATGCCGACGGTGGCCGTGTCGCCGCTGACGCGGACCCATTCGTGTGACTTGGCGTATTTCAGATCGGACGGAACATTACTCATAAGTTTATTCTAAAAAGCTACCCGCAGGTTACGGGGCGAACACGGATTCTCAAATCCAATTTTGACGCGAATTACGCCAATTTGCGCGAATTCAGAAAACAAATTCAATTCGCGATAATTCGCGAAATTCGCGTCACGCCTTTCTGTAAATCGGCTTCTTCACCGTCACCGCCGCGAAACGTCTCCCGCGAATCTCGATTTCAACCGGTGCGTCCACCTTCGCCAGCTCCGCCGGCACGTAGCCCATGCCGATACCGATGCCCAGCGATGGACTTTGCGTGCCGCTCACGACTTCACCCACCGTCGCGCCATTGATCCAGATCGGATAGTCCGGACGCGGCGGCGCGGATTTGTCGGTCATCTTGAAGGCGACGAGCTTCTTCTTCGTGCCGCCGGATTTTTGTTCTGCCAGCACGGAGCGTCCAACAAAATCACCCTTGTCCAGCGCGACGAAGAAGCCGACGCCCGCTTCGATGGGCGTGGTGTCCTCGTCGAGTTCGTGGCCGTATAGCGGATAGCAAACTTCCGTGCGCAACGTGTCGCGTGCGCCAAGCCCGGCGGGCTTGATGCCGAACGGTTGGCCGACTTCCAGCAGTTTGTTCCAAACCGCCTCGATGATTCCATTCGGCGCGACAATTTCAAATCCATCCTCGCCCGAATAACCCGTGCGCGCCACGCAGATGGTTTCGTCACCAAACTCAAACTCGGCAATCTGATTCTTCACCAGATCTTTGGCGGCAGACACGAGCGTTCCACCAATCGCCACGCCCATCAGGCATGCGTCAATGAACTGCGCCACGAGCGGCCCCTGCACGGCCACCGCGCTCATGGCATCGGAGACGTTGACCAGCTTCGTCTCGGACTTGTGCGGGAACGCCGCCAGTTGTTTTTCCAACCACGCCACATCGGGTTCGATGCGCGAAGCGTTGATGATGAGCAAATACATGGACTGGCCAAGACGGTAGGCGTAGAGGTCGTCCACGACCCCGCCACCCTCGTTACACATCAAGGTGTATTGCCCCTGGCCGAGCGCGAGCTTGCGGATGTCGTTCGTGAGCGTTTGGTTGAGAAACTCCTCCGCGCCCGGGCCGGTGACGAGGACTTCGCCCATGTGCGAGATGTCGAAAATGCCGGCGGCCTTGCGGACAGCGAGGTGTTCGTCGGTGATGCTGGTGTATTGGACGGGCATTTCCCAGCCGCCGAATTCGATGAGCTTGCCGCCGAGTTTCTGGTGCGCCGCAAAGAGCGGAGTGCGTTTCAACATCCACCAATTAAAAATCAGAAGTTGAAAATTAAAAAGCTGAAACGGTAAAGATTCGCGCGTACTGAGTCCCGAGTTAGCCGCCCAGCGTCGTCGGATCCGTCACATCGCCCTTGTTGTAGTCCACGTATTTCTCCGTCAGATCGGCGGCGTACATCACGGCACCGGCTTTGCCGAGGTTCAAGTTGATGTGCAGATCAAACTCCAGCGGCGCGGCGGCGGCGCACAGTTCCTTGAACGACGCTTTCGTCGGCTGGCCACGTTTGAGGCTCCAGAGAATTTTTTTGCCGTCCGGCACACTGTAACCGATGTCCACCTTCTCTTCGACGACTGTCGCCACGCTGTAACCGATCGCGTCAATGATGCGGCCCCAGTTCGGATCGCCGCCATGCCAGCTTGTTTTCACGAGCGCGCTGTTCGCCACCGCGCGCGAGGCGGCATCAGCGTCCTGGATGTTCTTTGCGCCGGTCACTCGCACGGTTACGACGCGATGCACCCCTTCACCGTCGCGGACAATTTTTTTGGCGAGTTCAAGGCAAACGTGATTGAGCGCAGCTTGAAAAATGTTGCATCGTGAATCGTGAATCGTGAATCGTGAATTGCCGGCGAGTCCATTTGCGAGCACCAGCACCGTGTCGTTCGTGCTCATGTCGCCGTCCACGGTGATGCGGTTGAAACTCTGCGCGGTGGCTTCCTGCAATGCAGTTTGCAAAACTTTCGCTTCGACGGCCGCGTCGGTTGTGATGAAGCACAGCATCGTTGCGTGCAGTCCGCCGTGCGGCAAGGCGGCGGGCCGCGCGCCGGTCGCACTCATGCCGGGCTGGATCATCCCCGCGCCTTTGCAGATGCCGCCGATGCGGACGGTCTTTCCGTCGAGCTTGAATTCCACGGCGATCTCTTTCGGCTTCGTGTCGCTCGTCATTATCGCCTCGGTCGTGTTCGCCGCATGTTCAATTGAGGAGCCAAGTTCGATGCCCGCCTCGATGATGCCTGCGCGCACATTGTCCATCAGCATTGTCACGCCGATGCGACCGGTCGAGCCGACCAGCACGGAACCCTTCGGCAGCAGCAACGCACGCTCGGTGAAGTTCACCATCTCCCGCGCGTCGGCCATGCCTTGCTTGCCGGTGCAGGCGTTGGCGTTGCCGGAATTCACGACGATGGCCCGGACGGTGCCGCGCTTCACGCGCTCGACGCAAACTTTCACCGGTGCGGCGCATACTTGATTCGTCGTGAACATGCCGGCGACCGTCGCGGGCGCATCCGACACGATCAACGCAAGGTCGCGCTTCTTGCCCTTCTGCGAACCCTTGCCGGTGCCGAGGCGTTTGATGTCGCAGAAAACCCCGGCGGCCTTGAAGCCCTGCGGAGCGATGATGGAACCGGAAACTGTTTTGAACGATTTCATGATAATTTCGGCGCGAGATTGCGCGGACGGCTGGAGGATTTCAAACTTTTATCGCATCAATTTCCAGCCGCACCATGCGGACATGGACACGCTGCGCAGCATCGAGCGGATGTCTGGCCACGTAACGGTTCACCACGGCGGTGATGAATTCCTCGCGCAGGTTCTCCGGCACACGCTGCGTGTACGGCAGCCAGGTCGTGCGGAACCAGCCGGCAAATTTCGCGCGCGTCTCAAAAATCATGCGCTTGTCCGCAAGCTGGACCGCGCGCGCCTTGAAGCCGAACCGCGGCAGCCATTTTTCATATTCCTCCGGCGCGTGGAAAAAATACGGGGCTTCAACTTTACGGAAGAATTCACGCCACCGCTTGAGCCGCAGTTCGGCCCGCAGCGCGACAAACACGTCCTGCGCATTTCCCCTGCCGCCGCACGAAACCACCAGCCGGCCGCCCGAACGCAGCGCCGCCGCCGCCCCGCGCAGAAACGCCGGATGATCGTCCACCCAGTGCAGGGCCGCGTTGGAAAAGATCAGGTCGAACGCGCGGGCAAAACGAATCTGCCGCGCATCCATGATTTGAAATTTCAGGTTGGGAATTTTGCCCGCCGGAAAATTTTTGCCGGCAAACTGAATCATCTCCGCCGAGGCATCCATTCCGATGACCGCACCTTTGGGAACGGCGTGCGCCAGTTCCGCCGTGACCTTGCCGTCGCCGCAGCCGACATCGAGAATCCGTTCATCACCGCGCAGTTCCAGCTTGGCGATCAATTCGCGCGCCCAGCCTTGCTGCGAGGAGGAATTGGCCGCGTAGGCCGCCGGGTCCCAGGTGATTTTTTTTTTGGCGGTTCGCAAAGGGCCGTCCATCTTGGAATCCGCCTGGGTGTGCGAGCGGTTCATTTCACAGGAGAAACTTCGCAAGGTTGAAATAGAACAGCAGCGTAAAAACATCCGACAGCGCGAACGGCAGCACGGGTTCGTTCAGATGCTCGGCTGCGGGTTTTGGCTTGGTGACTTCGGACATTTTACAAAATCAGACCAATCCCGCCGTTTCCGGGAAGCCGCAGAGGATGTTCATGCTTTGCACCGCCTGACCGCTCGCGCCTTTGACGAGGTTGTCCTCGGCGCTCATCACGATCAGCCGGCCCGTGCGCGGATCGAGTCGCCAGGCAAATTCGCAGACGTTGGTGCCAACGACATTTTTCGTGTCGGGCAAGGCCTTGCCTTCGAGCAGGCGCACGAACGGTTCGTTGCCATAGGCTTTTTGATAGCACTCGGCGATCTGGCCGGTGAGCGTGAACATCTCGGCGGCGTTGGTGAAATGTTTTTCCGGCGCGAGATAAAGCGTCGTCAGGATGCCGCGGTTGACCGGAATCAAATGCGGCGTGAACTGAATCGTCACCTGCGCGCCCGCCGCAAAAGAAAGCTGTTCCTCAATCTCCGACAAGTGGCGGTGCTTGGGCACGCCGTACGGCCGGACGCTTTCGTTGCACTCGACAAAGAGATAATCCAACTCGGCCTTGCGGCCCGCGCCGCTGACACCGCTCATGGAATCCGCAATGATGCCGTTCGCCTTGATGAGTCCGGCTTTCAGCAGCGGAATCAACGGCAACAAAATGCTCGTGGGATAACAGCCCGGTGACGCGATGAGCTTGGCCCGTTTGATTTCGTCCCGATAAATTTCCGGCAAACCATAGACTGATTTGGCCAGCAGTTCCGGCGCGGGATGATCGTGCGCGTAAAAATCTTTGTAAACCTCCGCGCTCTTGAGCCGGAAATCCGCGCTGAGATCAATGACCGTGCAGCCCGCCTTCAGCAGTGGCACGGCGAATTCAGCGGCGACTCCGTGCGGCAGCGCGAGGAAAACGATCTCCGCCTGTTTCGCCAGCACTTCGGAGTTAGGCTCGCTGAACTTGAGGGCCTTGGCTTTTGGATGGTTGGCGAACTTGGGGAAAATTTGCGCGAGCGTCTGTCCGGCGTATAGACGCGAGGTGACGGCAGTCAATTCCGCGTGCGGATGACTCAGCAGCAGCTTGACGAGTTCTTCGCCCGAGTAACCGGACGCACCGACGATGGCGACTTTTTTAATCTTCACTTGAGATAAATTTAATCACGGGACAATTAAAAACACACGAACATTACGCGGTCGGACATTCTGTATCCAAGCGTTTGTTTGGACAATGTTTGGGGACATTCAGTTCCTTTGAAGCGCGTGAAAACCGAGTCATGCTCTGAGTCAGCAAAGCATCATCTTATGTTTAATGCACCTGAATCCATCAAGACGGCAACGCCCCCAGCCGTGCCAGTATTTACGCCATCACCTGATGGACCTGGAAAATCTGCTGACTCGCCCGCGATCATCTGCGACCTGGCCGACTCGGACGCTTTCGTTGAATCGTATCGCAAGCCGCACGTTCCGGTGATGTCTTCCTTCGGCGCGGGACGGTTGCACGTCTATAGACTATTTGGATCGTTTGATTTGAACATGGCGGTGTCCGAGAATGCCGCCGCGTTATTTCGATCCGTTCGCAGGGTTCATCTCCAAAACGCCAGGGAGGGATGGGATGACCTCACCTTTCAATTCGGACCCCGAGCTTATGTTTACATTGATAAGGACCGGATTGTTGGTTTTGCCATCACGCCGGACGAAGCCGAGGCTTTGGCAATAAAATTTGCAACGACCTGCAAACAGCCCGCAAAGTCCGATGTGGGCGGAGATTATCATCTGATTCAGGCGGATGCTTCCGAAATCACCTGCCACAAAGTATCACTGCCGTTGGACACCATTCTGACTTCCGAAACCATCAACTTCCATTACGGATCGGGAAGCGATGTCTGGCACCAAGGTTTCATGGAAAAACTCCGCGCAAAAGATCGCGGCCTGACCTTGTTTGAAGGCTCGCCCGGAACCGGCAAGACCTTCTACATTCGCCACGTCATGGGCGTGCTCAAGGAATCGCACCGTTTCTATTTCATTCAAACCTCCAATTTGAAAATTCTTTCCGGCGTTGAGTTCATCAGGTTTTGGGCGGAACAACACCAGCGGTATTCCGACCGACAATTCGTGGTCGTGCTGGAAGATTCGGATGCGGCCTTGATGACGCGCGGTTCGGACAACCGCGAACTCGTCAGCGCCATCTTGAATCTCACCGATGGGTTGCTCGCGGACTTCCTTCGCCTGCATATCATCTGTACCGTCAACTGCACCGCCAGTGACATTGACCCGGCGCTGATGCGACCGGGGCGTCTGTTGTGCCACCGTATTTTTGGCCGACTCGATTACGCACAGGCGCTTCGGCTCGCGGAAAGCCTCGGTCGAAAATTATCGAGAGCCGCAGATTATTCGCTGGCTGAAGTGTTTGCCGACCATGAAAAACAGGAAGTCAAACGTCCTCCGATTGGCTTTGCATCCTGACACGACATGAAAAATAAAAGGGCAGGCATCGTTGACCGGTTGGCAAAAAAATACAAAGACCAGCTTGCCCATGCACAGAAGGAACTGAAAGCTCCCACCGAACGGGGTGCCGGCTACGAGTCAGATGTTTGGTTGTTTCAAAAATGGGCTTACCGTGTTGGCAAAGGATGGTACGGATTCAGCCTTGGAAGCATTCCCAGGGCGTGGATGAATGTTCTGCACGAATTTTTAGAATGGATGGAAACGCAGCGCCCGGATTTTGAAATCCACCAGGTCAAACTCAAAGGACGTGGATTGAGAATGTATTTGGGCACGAAGACCGACTTTGTTATTCCGGACGAAGATATTCGATTGGAAGTTTTCAAACTGGAGAAACTGCTGCGCCGGCCGGAAATCACTGAGACACCGGTTCGCACGCTCCGAAAGAAACGCAAAGACTCGCCCAAACCATGACCATCGTCAGCATAGACTTTGAAACGGCCAACACTTCCCGCGTCAGCATCTGCGCCGCTGGCATGGCGGTGTTTGTAGATGGCGTCTTGACCGAAACTCCCTATTGGCTGGTGCGTCCGCCCAAAGGCCACGGCTGGTTTAGAGAAGAATTTATTGAATGTCATGGTCTGACGCATTTGGATGTTTTGAATGCCTCGGAATTTTCCGCCATCGCGCAAGAATTTCTGGCCCGGCTGGCCCGCGCTCATCTGGTGGTGGCACACAATGCGGCGTTCGACATCGGGCATTTGCGCGAGACATTGAATCACTTTGGATTGGCCTGCCCGGAGTTTGATTATCTTTGCACCTGCCAGCTTGCCCGGCGCATCTGGCCGGAGTTACCGAACCACAAACTCAACACGGTGGCGGCGCACATCGGCCTTGAATTCAGCCACCACCACGCCCAAGCCGATGCCGAAGCCGCCGGTCATGTGCTGCTGGCGATGATGAAGCAGGTGAACGCAACGACGCTCGCGGAGTTGCTACAAAAGTCGGGTGCGGAGACCCAGCGGTTTTGTTAAAAATTACTGCAAAGGATAAAATGAAACCCACGCAATTTGAACTCATGGTAACTACGACCTTGGCGGTATTCCTTTTTGGATTTGGGGCGAAGGTGCTGGGTTATCCGACCAGTTATGGGCCGTTTCTACCCGGACACGAACCCGCCGCGGTATCGCTTGATAAGTGCGAACTGGTGCATGAAGTCAAATCGCCGGACGATGATATTATCGGAACCATCCGTTCTTACCGCCTGCCTGACGCTAAACCGGCTCAAAAGCAAATCGAGCTGCTGTTACGCGGAACCACCAACGGTTGGGCCATCAACCTCCGCGATGCTCAAGGCGGAAATCTGCTGCCCGTGTCGTTCACCAACCGGATGACTTCTTGCCAAATGGAAGTGTTCTCCTGCGAGTTGAACGGCGATGGTCAGCCTGATTTCATTGTCAATGTCTGGTCTGGTGGCTGCGGCTTGGCGGCGGCGGGCAGCGAGGTGACTTTTCTGCTCTCGGCCAAGGACGGCTACCGGGTGGCATCGTTTTATCTGTATGACTTCAGCCAAAAAGATTTGGTCCGGTTCAAGCCCGGGGGGCCGGTTTATTTTATTTTCAATGACCTGATCAACAGCGACGGCGAGAAAACCCGCGACGGACGCGAACACAATTTCTGGGTCTATGACCTCCTGCGCATAGAGGGCAACCGGTTCGTTCCCGCCAACGCGGAGCAACCGGGATTTCCCAAATGGATTTGGTTCACGAACAAGGCCAACCACCGGGAAACCACGCAAATATCCCAAGCACAAAAAGACCGGTTGCTGATGAAGCAAAACACGAAATGAAACGAACGGGTATTGATTTGGATTTGTCCATTCACCGGCTAGACACGTTGGCGGCGCACATCAGCCTTGACTTCAACCACCATCACGCCCAAGCTGATACCGAAGTGCTGGATGTGTGCTATTGGCGATAATTAAGCAGGGCAATGTGACCGTGCAAAATAGGTTTTTTCAAAAAACGGAAATTAGCGGCCTTCGATTGAAACCGCTGTAAGAAGAACGATTCAAGTAATGCCACGCGACGAAAACATTTTTTACAGGCTTGTTGGTGATGAAAACTCCACAACGGAGTTGCTTTGCAACTTGATGAGATTCACTTCCTTTAGACGACCCTTGCTTGCCAAACTCTTTCCCGGTTCAACTTGCGTTGACAAGATTGAGTATGAGGAAATTGATACGCAACATACTCTCGACGGTTCTGGACGCCCTGATATTGTCGTTGATCACGATGCGATTTACGCCCTTGTTGAGATCAAAGTCTATACTTACCGCAAGCCAACCGAGAATCAGCCGACAGGTTATTTCCATGATCTGCTAAAGGACAAACGCAAAGAACGCTGGCTTGTCTTTCTTGTTCCCAAAGGTTGGGAATTTGAAAAAACGGTAAAGTGGGAGTTGGAATTACTTAAAAAAGAAGACCGTGGCGTTCAAACCCAATTTGTATATTGGGAAGATGTTCTCGACATCATCAATGAATATAAACTCCAAGACTTGAATCCATTCTTTGGTGACTTTTATCGTTTGGTTAAACCGCGGTATAGACCTGACCCAATTAAATTTGAAACAAAGGAATTGGATATGATGTATAGCAAAGAAATACCCGAAGCCCTCTTGAAGCTAGACAAAATTATAGAACAAATTCAAGCCAAGAGCAGCGTATACAAGCCAGACCGCAAGCACAGCGGAAGGAAATTGTATTTAGAAGAAGACGTGCTCTATTTCAAAAATGAGAAAGGTGAATTGGTTTTTTTCTTTGGAGAGTGGACCAAAATCTGGGAAGAGGAAAAAAGCCCTTTGTGTTTTGGTGTAAACACGGAGTTAAAAAATGAAGCAAGGGTTTTTGGAAGCTTAATCAAAGATGCGAAAAACTATAATAATTGGAGCGTGAAAGCGGTCTCCCGTGATGATTTGGAAGGTGAAAACGCCGCAGAAAAAATTTGGGAACGAATTAAGCCTGTGTTAGAGGCTGTTATTAACGCAGGCTCTCAAGTCGACACAGGAGAAAAAACCGGATCAAAATAATTTAAGGCAGGCGCACTAAGCATTGTATTACTCAGTTTTTTTCTGTTCGCCCGGCTTCTCAAACTCCGCCCGGAGCCGGCTGATGCGTTTGGGACTGGTGCGAACATCCCAGCCTAAACCTGCGCAGAGAAATTCGTGTTTCTTTTCGCCTTTCAACTTTCGCCTCAGGGCTTCTTTGTCCAGCTCGCGCAGTTTCTCCGCGTTTTGCCGGCGTTCAGCCAAGCCTTCCGCCAGCGCACTGCCTTGGCGTCCGTGAACGCGCGTGCGATGGAGTTTGGCAATGGCGTCCCACCGGATGTCGCGCTTGGGATCGAATGACCAGTAGGCGGGGATGTGAATCATCGTCCCGTAAGGCGTGAGATTGACCGCGAGCTTGAGCAGGAGCGGTTCATCGTGCTGCATCCCGTAGAGATTCCATCGCAGGCAAAACGCATCGAATGCCGCTTGAAAGACCGCGTGCCGTTGCTTCATATCCACCGAAAAAGTCGGGCGTAGATTGCGCTCGGCAGTCATGGTGCGACGGATCACGCCTTTGTGGTCTTGGTAATCGCTGACGCGGAAAGCGTCTTTGATCCGCGTCCATTGGCGGTGCAATTCGGAATCGGATTTGATGGCGAGTTCGTTCTGGGAATACTTGGCCTGTGTTTTGACCTGATTCTCGTAGTTTCCCTTCTGGATGTGCAATTCGTGGTCGGCCACCGCCGCACAGATGGTTTCATCCGGCGGCTCCGGCAGCAGTTCAATGATCAGCCGATGCCGGGCGCTCAGGCGCTTTCCCTTTTCGAGAATCGTCAAGCAATCTTCCAGCACGTCTTGAATGTTGAATGGCCAGAGTGTCGGCGGGACGAACATCCAATCGTAAAGCGTCCGCAGCGGTTGAATGAGTGCGGGGGCAAGATGGGCGATCACTGCATGATAACGCCGGAGACATTCCCCGGCCCAATCAGCGCGATCAAAGGCGCGGGCTTGGAGCTTTTTCAGGTCACGATTGAGAGCGGTAATCATTGTTCCAAAGAATTTTAGAATAATATTTACCGCAGAGAAGCGGAGACGCGGAGAAAAATTTTCAAATAAAAAACCCCACTGGAATGAACCAGCGGGGTTTTGCAAAATGGCCGACCGATCAACGCTTGCTGAACTGGAAGCGGCGGCGGGCACCCGGCTGGCCGTATTTTTTACGTTCGCGCATACGCGGATCGCGGGTGAGCAAACCTTCCGCTTTCAACGCGGGGCGGAGCGCAACGTCCACTTCGAGCAGCGCGCGGGCGATGCCGTGGCGGGACGCGCCGGCCTGGCCGATCGGGCCGCCGCCGGAGACATTGATACGCACATCGTATTTTTCCGCAGTGCCGGTGACGACAAACGGCTGCTTGACGGTGCCGCGTTGCAGTTCCATCGGGAAATAGTTTTCAAAGGCCCGGCCGTTGACGGTGATCTTGCCGGTGCCGGCGGCGAGGCGGACGCGGGCGACGGAGGTCTTGCGCCGGCCGGTGCCGAGAAATTCAGTGAGTTTGGTTGCCATACTTGAGTGGGATGGTTGCGGTAAAAATTATTTCGCGAGGGCCAGCGTTGCGGGCTGCTGGGCGGCGTGGTCGTGCTTCGGACCTTTGAAGACTTTGAGCTTGGTCAGCAACTGGCGGCCCAGGCGGTTCTTGGGGATCATGCCGCGGACGGCGCGGTGGATGAGCATCTCGGGATGCTTCTCGCGCAGCTTGCCCACGGTGAAATATTTTTCGCCGCCCTTCCAACCGGAGTACGTCATGTATTCCTTGTCGGTTTCTTTTTTGCCGGTGACGCGGACCTTTTCGGCGTTGACGACGACAACGAAATCGCCGGCATCAAGGTGCGGGGTATAGACCGGCTTGTTTTTTCCACGGAGCGTATCCGCGACCTGAACGGCGAGACGTCCCAACACCGCGCCATCGGCATCAATTACATGCCACTTGCGCTGATCTAAATTAACTTTCGGCAAATGCGTTTTCATCTATTTTTCCTGTCAAAGGAGCGCAGAAACTATCAAACCAGTGAGTGAAGTCAACAGGGATTTCCGCAATTTTCGGTGATCTTTTTCTTTCCGCACGCCAACCGCGCCAACTTACGCGGTTTCCCGGCTTAATTCGAGTTTGAGCGCCTTGAGCGACAGTCGGATGTCGCAGATAAACATGACGAGCGAACCGATCAATGCCAGCAGGCAACCGATGAACAGCAGGCTGACCGGCGCCGCCAGCTCCCATTGAAACAACGCGGTGAAAAACAGGGTGATGATCAGCACGGCCGCAAACAACAGGCTCGTCGCGCCCAGGATGATCGCCCGTTGAATCAGCTCCGCCCGTCGGAATAAAATCTTCAACTGCCCGGCCAGCCGCACGCGGTCGGCGGCATCGGCCTCGCGCAGCGCCTGAGAAAGCTGGCGGGAACGATCCACCGCGCGCCCAAACCGGTTGGTCAGCGAGAGCAGCAGCAGGCCGACGCCGGAAATTAAAATGACCGGGCCGACCGCGACCTGCAGCACGGGGATAAGTTCACTGAGCTTGGTGGCAGCCATGACAGCAGGATGATTCCAGCGCGCGAAGAATCAATCAGGAAATATCCCGCCC
>JANYDP010000057.1 GCA_025363535.1 Verrucomicrobiota bacterium
CGTGGGCATCGCCATTTATCTGGCGCTGTTCGGCGGCTTCAAGGTCTGGAAATTTTTCGAGCGGCAGCGCACCGATTACCGGCAACTGGTCGCCGAGGCTGAGAGCCTGAAAATCGAGGTCAAGCGTTACGAGGGGAAAATTGCCGTCACGAAAAGGCTGATGGAAACTTTTCACATGGACCCCGCCAAGTTGACGCGCACCACGGTCGTGGCGGAGGCGAGCGCGGCGATTCAAAAGGCGGCCAAGGACGGTGGGTTTCAACTTGGCCCGGTGCGCGAATCTCCGCCGCGCCCCAGCAGCAAGGAACTGGCTTCAATTCAACTCGAAGGCAGCGGCCCGGTGCAGGCGACTATCGGATTGATGAACCGCCTGGAAACCTGCGGCTACCCGTTGATCATTGACTCGGCGCAGATTTCCGCCGACCCGACCAAGCCCGGCCAGATCAAGCTCAACCTCACCATCATCATTCTGGATTTTGAATCCTTGAAAAAAGCGGAGGCGCCCCGTGCGTGAAAGAACCGGACAGATTTTGAAAATCGCGTGCCTCGTGCTGGCGGCGCTGCTGGTGTATCAGCTCGTGCGAACAGTTTTCCGCATCAACCCGCTGGCGCATGTCGCGATCCCCGCCCTGCCCTCGCTGGCCTCGGACACCAACACGCCCGCAGCGGCTGGTGGCAAAGGGACGAATTCTGTTTCCTCAGCGGCCAGGGGAACCAACACCTCGCCAAATGTTTCCGGAACAAATTCTGCCGTGGCAAAAATGCCGAAAGAAAAGGGAACTAACTTCGTGGCGGGCGTTTCGACAAATGTGGGCACGACCAACATTTCAGGCCCACTCACCCCCTCGGCGGGAGCGAGGGAGAACGTGGTTGAGAGCAGGGAGAAAACAAGTCCCGCGACAAATGCACCTGCGGCAGCAACACTGGAAACAGAAAATAAAACCACCAACGCCTGGCCGACCGAACCAGTGACGAACGTTACGCTGTCCACCCCGGACATAAAGACAAACAACCCGCTTTCCCCAGCCACAGCGGGAACAACTTTTATTCTCCCGCCGCCGACAATACACGGTTCCATGACGGCGACAATTTCCGGCACAAACAGTTCGCTTTCCACAACGAACACCGAAATCAATTCCGTGTCGCTCGCTAAATCGAAAAGAAAGGGAACCAATTCCACCGGCCCTTCCGAAATGGCGATGACTGGAATGAGCGGCGGCGGCAAGTCAACGGAACTGCCGCCGGAAATCAAGGCGCGCGTGGATCGGATTTACGAAAGCGAAATCTTCGGCATGGTCATGCGCCCGCAGCCGATGGCGTTGCAGGGCATCGCCGGGAACTCCGCGTTCCTGCGCTCACCCAGCGGCCAGACCGGGCTGGTGAAGGAAGGCGATTCGTTGGGCGAACTCAAACTGCTCAAGATCGGCATCAACCGCGTGCTGGTGGAGCAGGACGGAAAGAAATCGGAACTGACCATTTTTGAGGGCTATGGCAGCGAAAGCCTGATGCCCAAGGACAAAGAGACAGCCAAAGACAAAGAGATTTCAAAATGAAAACAGCAATCATCCATCGAATGAAAATCTGCCGTCCGATTATTTTTCTGTGCCTCTGTGCGGCGCTGCTCGGCGCGCTGCCCGATCATGCGAGCGCCCAAGTTCGGTTCATTAACGGTCGGCCGGTGGGAGGCTCCGACATGCCGGGCGGGATGCCGCCTGGCATGGATTCGCCGTCATCGAAGCCGGACTCCTCTGGAAAAGATGCCGGCGGGCCGTGGCTGCCGTCGGAGGTGGCTTCCGCGAGCATGACTTCGACCAATCTGGACGGGTCGAAAACCAATGTCGTCGAGGACATCCAGTTGAGCTTTCAAGGCGCGAACATTGACATGATTGTGCAATGGCTGGCCCAGCAGACCGGCAAGACCGTGGTGAAACATCCGCGTGTGCAATGCCAGTTGACGATCACGAGTTCCAAGAAAGTCTCCCCGCGCCAGGCCATTGTGCTGGTCTATCGCGCGCTGGCTCTGGAGGGGTTCACCGCCATTGAATCGGCGCAGTCCATCATGATTGTGCCAGAAGGATCGGAGCCGAAGATGAGTCCCGAACTCACGACCGCTTCGGGCCGTAATCTGCCGGAAGGCCGGCAGAAGCTCGTGAAAGTTTTTTCGCTGAAACACATTCAGGCGGCGGACTTGAAGGACCGCATCCGCATCGCGCTCACCGGCACGGCCACGCTGGACATTGACGAGAAGGCCAACCAGATCATCATCACGGATTACAACGACAACATCCGCGTGGCCGGCGAACTCATCGAGGCGCTCGACACCGACAAACCCGACGACGTGGCGGTGCGAATGCTGCCTTTGAAAAATGTTGGCGCCGTCCAGATCGCCAAGGAGATCGGCCCGCTCTACCAGAAGATGAGCGGCAAATCCCTCGACGTGGCGGCAGACGAACGCGCCAACGCGCTGATCGTGCTGTCCAGCGACACGGCCTTCCGCGCAATTCAGAAACTCGTCGCCTCGCTCGACACGGAGGATGCTTTGGAAAAATCCTCCGTGACCTTCCTCCTCAAAAACGCCGACGCCCAGGACGTGGCCAAGCAGTTGCAGGACCTCAATCAGAGTTCCACCGTGCAGGCGCGGTATTTTTATAGCTACGGCGGTGGTGGTGATTCCTCAACACAGAAAAAAGTCAGCGTCGTGGCCGACCGCCGCCGCAACGCCGTCATCGTCCAGGCCCCGCCGGCACAGATGGAGGGCATCCGAAAGATGATTGATGAACTGGACGCGCCCATCGCCGACAACAGTCTCGCGCCGAAAATTTATCCATTGAAATACGCGAGCGCGGTGGACATCGAGGAAGTGTTGAACGAACTCTTTCTTAAAAAGCAGCAGCAGCGGAGCTATTGGGATTATTACAATGATGACAGCTCGCAGAGCACCCCCGACCGCGACGTGGGCCGGCTCTACGGCAAGGTCCGCATCACCAGCGAGCCGCACTCGAACGCGCTCATCATCACCTCGAACTCGAAGGAAAATCTCGCCGTCGTGGAAGATGTGCTCAACCAGTTGGATCAGCCTTCCGAAGGCGGCGAAAGCACGCTGCGCGTCGGTTTGAAATTCGCCAAAGCCAACACCGTCGCCAACAGCCTGAACATTCTGTTCGCCAAGAATGGTTCGCCCGGCATCCGGCCCGGCATCCAGCAAAATCAAAACGCCGGCACGCA